>CBDVDV010000014.1:0-32510 GCA_965372835.1 uncultured bacterium
AACTACCGCTTCCGACCGTGGGCCCGAACCGTGCGGAAACTCATCGACACCAAGGCGCTGGGGCCGCTGGGGAGTTGCGCCATCCGCTTCTACAAGCGTCCTGACTTTGGACGAAGTTACCGCGTCTACATGGATTACCCCCTCCTGGTGGACATGAGCATCCACCACTTCGACCTCATGCGCTACTGCCTGGGTGTCGATCCGGTCAGGGTGTACGCCCTCGGCTGGGGCCCGCGCTGGAGTTACTTCACCCACCAGGCAGCGTGCCAGGCCCTGCTGGAGATGACCAAGGGCGTGCACGTCACCTACGACGCCAACTGGGTAGCCCGGGGGCAGGAGACGGGCTGGAACGGCGACTGGCGCATCGAGTGCTCCGAAGGGGCCATCTGGGTCACCGAAAAAGACGGTCGGATGGTGGTGGAACTGGACCCGGGCAGCGGTCGGGCCAAAGGCAAGCCCGTCAAGGTCCGGCCCGCCGGCCGGCGGGCCGGAGCGACTAAGTTGGTCAGGATGCAGACCACCGATCAGGAATACTCACTCACGGAGATGGTCAACGCCATCAGCAGGCGTCGGCAGCCCGAGACCAGCGGCAAGGACAACCTGAAGAGCATCGCCATGGTCTTCGCCGCTATCGACTCCATCAAGCGAGGCAAACCGGTCGAGATCGCCCGGTACATTAAGTAGGTCAGGCGCCCAGAAGTCAGGGCTCCTGGGAGGTGTCAGCCGAAGCTCCCAAGGTTCCCTCCGAGGCCCCTTCGCCGTCGGCAGTCTCTTCGGGCTGCATGAGTTCCTGGACGCTGGGCAGGTCGCGGATGCTCCGCAGTCCGAAGTGCTCCAGGAACTCCCTGGTGGTGCCGTAGAGCAGGGGCCGACCCAACTCCTCGGACCGGCCTACGATCTTGATCAGCCCGTACTCCAGAAGCGTGTGCAGCACCCCGGAGCAGTCCACCCCGCGGATGGCCTCAACGTCGGCCCGGTTGATGGGCTGTTTGTAGGCGACGATGGCCAGAGTCTCCAAGGCGGCCGATGAGAGTCGGGCCTCGCGAGGCTGACGAAAGAGCACCTTCAGGTAGGGATGGAACTCGGTGCGGGTGAGCATGCGGAAGCCTCCGGCCAGTTCCTCGATGGTGAAGGCGCGGCCCTCGGTCTGGTACTCAGTCCGAAGTTGCTCGACGACTCCGCGCACCTGTCGGCTGTCGAGGCCGGTGATGGAGTGCGCGATCTTGCTGGCCGAAAGGGGTTCATCGGCCACAAAGAGCAGGGCCTCGACAATATGCTTGAAGTCGGTATCACCCATGGGCTCAGGTGGCAGCCTCGATCGGAGCGGTCATCACCGGGATGCGGCCGCCGACAACGGTGATGCACTTGGTGGGACAGGCCTCGGCGCAGTCGCCACACCCCTGGCACTTCTCGTAGTCGATGTGGGCAAGGTTGTCTGTCACGTGGATGGCGTCCACCGGACAGGCCTTCTCGCAGCGCTTACAGGCGATGCAACCCACCTTGCAGATGCGCCTGACGGCCCGGCCGGCCAGTGGCGAGGAGCAGCGGACCGCGTAGTTGGTCTCGTCGTTCATGACCTCCAGCGAGATGATGCCCCGGGGACAGCCCTCCACGCACTTGCCACAAGCCACACACTTGTCGAAGTTGATGGCCGGCAGGCTGTCCACCATCTCGATGGCATCGAAGGGACAGGACCGGTAGCAGTCGCCGTAGCCCAGGCAGCCGTATCGGCAGATGATGTTGCCACCCAGGTGGAGGTTCGCCGCGGTACAACTCTCGATACCCGTGTACCGGCCTCGCCGCTGACGCACCGAGTCGTCGGCTCCACAGTGGACGACGGCTTTCTGGAGCACAGCCCCCTCCACTTCCACGCCCATCACTTCGGCCACGGCCCGGGCCGCCTCCACACCACCGGCCCGGCAGCCACTCACCGACTGCCTCCCGGCGACCACGGCCTCGGCGAAACTCCGGCAACTCGCTTCGCCGCAGGCCCCGCAGTTGATGCTCGGCAGCGCGGCCTCCACTTCGGCGATCTTGGGGTCCTCTTCTACCTTGAGTTTGGAGTTGGCCAGAGACAGAAGCGCGGCGAAAGCGACACCGAGTCCGCTCATGCTGCCCAGCGCGATCAGTAGAGTTTGGCCGCCCACCAGTTCCACAAGCACCATCTATGGCAACTCCCCTGCGAGATGCTCGAACGTCACACTCCCCAGTCTCTACAGTATACCACTGAAGCCCATGAAGGCCAAAGCCAGAAGCCCCGCCGTGATGAGCGTGATGGCGATACCGCGGACCGCCTCGGGCAGGTCGGCGAACTCCAGTTGCTCACGGATGCCCGCCATGATGACCAGCACCATGGTGAAGCCCAGGCCCGCCCCCAAGCCGAAAACCACAGCCTGGGCCAGGCTGTACTTCCACATGCTGCTGAAGAGGGCCAGACCCAGAATGGCACAGTTGGTGGTGATGAGTGGCAGAAAGATGCCCAGGGCCCGGTACAGTTCAGGCACGACCTTGTGCAGGAACATCTCCACCAACTGCACCAGCGAGGCGATGACCAGGATGAAGGCAACGTACTTCAGGAAGGCCTCAACCCCAAACAACTGGAGGATGTAGTGGTCGATGAGCCAGGTGACCAGGGCCGTCAGGGTCATCACAAAGGTGGCCGCGCAGCCCATGCCGAAGGCGCTCTTGAGCCTCCCACTCACCCCGATGAAGGGACAGAGGCCCAAAAAGTAGAACAGCACGAAGTTGTTGACGACGGCTGCAGCGATAAAGACAGTGAATAGTCCCATTGGCAGTTGCGCCTTCCCAGCGACCGACAGGGCTTCAGCCCGGCCCGCTGGAAACTCCTTTCTGCTTGGCCATTACGTACTTGGCCACCGCCACCATGATGCCCAGGGTGATAAAGGCCCCGGCCGGACTTACCATCACCCCCCAGTTGGGGAACCACTCCCCCAGCCCGGGGACCTGAACACCCAGGAAGGTGCGGAACCCCAGGACCTCGCGGATGCCCCCCAGGAGTATCAGCGCCAGGGTGAACCCGACCCCCATGCCCAAGGCGTCGGACACCGAGCGCAGCGGCCCGTGCTTGCTGGCGAAGGCCTCCTGGCGGCCCAGGATAATGCAGTTGACCACGATGAGGGGCACGAAGGGTCCCAGGGCCTTGCTTATTTCGTAGAAGTTGGCCTTCAGGAAGAGGTCGGCCAGGGTGACGAAAGTGGCGATAATCATGGTGAAGGCGGCGATGCGCACCTCCCGGGGTATGAGTTTGCGGATTATCGAGACCACCAGGCTGGAGGAGACCAGCACGAAGGTGGTGGCCAGACCCATGGCCAACCCGTTGACGACTGACGTGGTGACGGCCAAGGTGGGGCACATCCCCAACGGCACCAGCAGCGGGTGCTCCCACCACAAGCCTTTGCGGAAGTCGCCCAGCAACTCGCCGCTCATGCTGCTGCGCCCGTCAGCCATCCTACCGTTCCTCTGAAAGGAGTTGGCGCATCTCGGCCATCTGCTTGTTCAGGATATCTACGACAGCCCTGCTGGAAACGGTGGCCCCGGTGAGGGCCGAGATCTGGTTCTTGGCCTGGCGCTCTCCCTTGACCAGTTCCACCGTTCCGGAAACATCCAGGTGCACGAACCGCTGACGGAACTCCTCCCCTTCGATGCGCTTGCCCAGCCCTGGAGTCTCGTTGGTGGGCATCACACTCAATCCCACCATTTCCTTGAGGTCAGGCTTGACCCCGACGATGAGCCGGATGGCGCCCTGGTAGCCCATCCCTTTGGCCTCAAAGGCGTAACCAGCCCGCTGGCCGTCGGAACCGGTGGCCTCATACAAGACGATTTCTTTGGTCAGTTCCCGACTGCTGATGTCACAGTCGGGGAAGAGGTACTGGACCTTGCTTTCCAGTTCGGCCTTTTCGTTCTCGGCGATGCGGACGCGGGTCCAGAGGTGCATCGCCCCCAGCGAGGCCCCGGAAAAAAGTCCGATGAGCCCAAGCACCAGCACCATGTGCACCGTCGTGGCCCCTCGCTCAGCCTTTCGGTACGGTCGGCGTTCACCTAACTGGCGGGGTCGGGTGTAGCGATTGATGAGCGGGGTCACCCCATTCATCAAGAGGATCGAGTACATCACCCCCTCGGGCAGTCCCGCCTTCAGCCGAATGAGCACGAGCAGGGCCCCGGCTCCCAGGCCGAAGACCCATCGTCCCACCTTGGTCACCGGGGTGGTCACCGGGTCGGTGGCCATAAAGAAGGCCCCCAGGAGCAGCCCCCCGGCCAGCAGGTGAAACTGGGGCGGGGCCTGTTCCGAACCCAAGAGCCAGGCCGCCCCTGTCAAAACGGTCACCGTGGTCAACATCGCCGCCGGTATGCGCCAGTCCGCATAGCGCAGGACGAGCAGGAACACACCCCCGATGATGAGGGCCACGGCGCAGGTCTCACCCAGCGACCCTCCGGTGGTCCCCAGCAGCAGGTGACTCAACGGCGTCGACTGCTGCGAGAACTTCCACGCATCCAGCGGTGTCGCCCCACTGAGAGCGTCGAGGGTGCCCGGCTCCGTCCAGGTGGTCAGAAAGGTGGGGAAGGCGCGCATCAGGAAGGCCCGGCCGATCAGCGCCGGGTTGAAGATGTTGCTGCCCAACCCGCCATAGACCTGCTTACCGATGGCGATGGCGAACACCGCCCCCAAGGCAGCCACGCTGAGCCAGGTCACCTCCGCGGCCCACGCCGACCCTCCCGCCACCTGTTCCGCGAAAAGCTGGGGTGGCAGCACCAGCGCCAGCAGCAACCCCGTCACCACCGCTGACCAGTCGTTGAGGGTGACAGGCTTCCGCCGCAACTTCTGGAAGACCGCCTCCGCGAGACAGGAGGCCACGACGCAGGTGACGATGAGGAGCACCGCGTAGTGGCGGAAGAAATACACACTGACCACCACCGCCGGCGCCAGTCCGATCATCACCCCCCGCATGGTCCCGGCCACCGTCCGCTCGGCACGGATGTGGGGCGAAGCGGCGAAGGTCAACTCGGGCGGCGCTTGCTCTGTTGCCGTCGTCATTTCTCCTGCGGTCGCTTGGCCTTGCCTAACTTGACGTACTGTACCAGGGGTATCTTGGCCGGACAGACGTAGGCGCAGGCACCACACTCCATGCAGTTCATGATGTGGTACTCATCCACCTCGTCCCACCGGCCGGCCTTGACCAGTTGGACGATGGCGTAAGGCTCCAGGAACACCGGGCAGTTGTCCACACACCGGCCGCAACGGATGCAGGGCTGCTCCCTGGCCACGTCCACTTCCTCGGGTGTCTGCACCACGACGCCCGAGGTGCCCTTGACCACCGGCACCTCCAGCGAGTACTGGGCGATGCCCATCATCGGACCCCCACTGATGACCTTACCGGCCCGGCTGAAGTCGCAGTCGGCGAACTCCAGGAGGTCCTGAAAGCGGGTACCTATCCGCACCAGGTAGTTCCCCGGGCGGGCCACCGGGGTCCCGGTCACTGTGACCACCCGCTCGTACAGGGGCTTGTCCAATCTCAACTTCTCAGCAATGGCGATGCAGGTGGCGACGTTCTGCACCACCACGCCCACGGCCATGGGCAGGCCGAAGGCAGGCACTTCCCGGTCCAGGACGGCCTTGATGAGGAGTTTCTCACCGCCCTGGGGGTACTTGGTTTCGAGGGCCACCACTTCGATGCCGCGCTGCTGGGACACGGCCCGACGCATGGCCTCAATGGCGTCGGGCTTGTTGGACTCGATGCCGATAAAGGCCCGGCTGGCCCCCACGGCCCGAACCACCGCCTGGGTCCCCAGAACGACGTCGGCTGAGCGCTTCAGCATCAGTTGGTGGTCGCTGGTAAGTGCGGGCTCGCACTCACAGCCGTTGATGATGATGGTGTCGATGGGGGTATCGGTCGGCGGGCTGATCTTGACGTGGGTGGGAAACGCCGCGCCCCCCATACCCGCGATGCCGGCGTCCTGGACCGCCCGACGAATCTCTACCGGCTCCATCTCCTCCGGACGTACCGGACGCTCCTCGAAGGTGACCTGGGCGTCGGCCTCCGGGTCGCTGGTGATGATGACGGAGACCACGTCGACGCCCACGGGATGGAGCGCCGGGCGGACCTCAGTCACCTCGCCGCTCACACTGGCGTGGACCTCGGCGCTTACGAAGGCCTCCGAGTGGCCGATGCTCTGGCCTCGCCGAACGACGGCGCCCACCTCGACGGTTGGCTCGGTCGGAGCCCCGATGTGCTGCTGCAGGGGGATGATGAGTTGAGCCGGTGGGGGCATGACCTCGACCGGACGACCCGCAGTCGCCTCCTTCAGTTCAGGCGGATGGATTCCCTGAGCGAACGTGTGAAGACTGCCGCCAGCGACGCGGGTTGCCATGGCCTCCGCTCATACGAGTCCTACGGATGCGATGGATCGCACGACCGAACCATACATCAAGGTCAACCTTAGGACGCCCGGGCGCCACTCCATGGCTCCTTCGACAAAAGAGCCTCCCGCACTCGAACGCAAGCTGACTCCGAAAAAGGTGGATTATAACCCCCAGCCCCTGGCTGGCAAGCATTCTTTCGCCCGCCCGTACAACCAACGAACGAGCGAGCGCCTGGTCTCGGCTTCCCGGTAGCCGGGCTGCCGATGGGGAAACCAGCCCGTCTACTCCGGCCAAGCGGCCTCAGGCGGGCTGGCCCAGGGATGGTGGGTCTCGTTGACGGCAATGTCCGCTTGGCGAAGCAACTCGGCTATCAGGGCCGAGCGCTCCGCGGCCAACTTCTGCTCCCGGGCCGCCTGCGCCACTTCCTCGCGCACCTCCCCGAGGGGCACGTCCTCAGCAGGCAGCCGTTCGAGCATTTTGAAAATGTGATACCCGTACTGTGTGAGCAGCGGTCGGGACACCTCTCCGGGCCGGAGTGCGAACACGGCCTCCTGCAGTTCAGGCAGGAGGTCCCCGTGCACCACCTGCCCCAGTCGGCCACTGGCCGGTCCGGAGACCCGGTCCTGACTCCGCTCCCGGGCCAGACGACCAAAGTCCGCCCCCTCGACGAGCAGACTTTCGATTTCCCTCGCTTCCGCCTCTTTGGCCACCAGGATCATGGCCAGTTCCAGCCGCTCGCCGTAGAGCCGCCGGTACATGTCCCGGAGGTCCTTCTCCGCGACCGTCAGCCTCCCCTGGGATTCCAGCAGCCTTTCGATAAGAAGTTCCCGGCGCAGGTCCTGGCGGAACTGCCCCACGGTCACCCCCTGGGCGACCAGCCGACGACGAAACTCAGCCCGTCCACCTCCCCGCTCCTCAGCGCGAGCCTGCCGAGCCGCAACCTCCTCATCGGTCACAAGAACCCCGGCCTGCTGGGCGGCGTCCGCCAACACCGCATCGACCATCAGCACCTGGAGGCCAGCCCGACCGTACCATTGGAGCAGCTTCCTGGTAACTTCCTCAGCCCTGATGGGTCGCCCATTGACCGTAGCCACCACCTCCGGGGGTAGCGGTCGAGCCGGGCCGCCAACCTGGGCCGCCGCCGGGCTCACTGCTGAGAGCGCCAGTGCCAAAGCCACAACCTGCGGACGAAACATGGTTTCTCTCCTCACCGTCGGCAATCCCTGCGCGTGCAAACCGGAAGAAACTGACGGCAGCCCGTCTGGCACGCCCTCGGCGGAGGGCCACCGTGCGACCCACAAGTGGGCAGGAAGAGAGTTCAGAGGGTCGCCGGACGTGCGCGGGCGCCGGTGGTCGAGGTGATTAGGGCTCGAGCTCGGCAGGTCGGCGCTTCTTCTTGGGGGTGTTGACGGTCTTTGCCCAATTGAGGAACCGGTTGGGCTCAAATTCCTTCCAGGGGATCCGGCGATGGAGGACAGCGGCCAGTTTGATTACCGTGCGGTCGGCGCCCAGGAAAGTCTCTTTCTGGCCCTCGTAGCCGGCCAGAGGAAAGGTGTAGAGGGCCAGAAGCATGAATCCGGAAAACACCACCCCGGTCAGGACCCCCACCAGTGCGCCCCCGATGCCATCAACGACTTTCGACAGCCCTTCCAGCCGGGCGGGCAGCTTGGCCGCAGCCAGGGAATAGCAGCCGATGTAGGTCGCCGCGAACAGAAGCATCATCACCACCCCGTGGGCCACCTTTCCACTCCAACTGGCCACACCGATCAGCACCTGCGCCAGGGGCTGGAAAAAGGTCAAGGAGACCAGGACGGCGAACACCGTCATGCACAGCGTCGCCGTGGACGTATACAACTTGTTCAGGTACCCACTGTAAACCATCAGGAAGAAGAAGACGCCACCCAGCAATGCAATGATATTCATACCTGACAAACGCCTTTCCGCAGAGTTGCTTGAGGTTCCGACAGCCCCCCGCTTTCGTTCACTTGATGACCCGCAGCATCTCCTTGATAGAGGTAATCCCAGCCACCACTTTCTGCAATCCAGCCTGATAGAGTGGTATCATGCCGGCTTTGGCGGCGGCATCGCGAAGCATGGTCACAGAAGGCCGGCCGCGAATCAGTTCACGAATCGCGTCGTTGAGCACCAGCAACTCGAAAATGCCCGTGCGCCCGTAAAAGCCCGTGCCCGCACACGCCGGGCACCCGGCCGGCCGGTAGAAGACACCGATCGTGCCGGTCTGCAACTTGAGCCGCGCCAGCAGCTCGCCCTTGGGCTTGTAGGGCACCCGGCATTGCTTACACAGCATCCGCACCAGCCGCTGCGACAAGGACGCAGTCAGCCCCGAGCCCAGAGTGGCCGCGTCCACGCCCAGGTCCAGCAGCCTGAAGACGGTGCCCACGGCGTCCGGAGCATGGACCGAGGACAAGACCAGATGACCGGTCATGACGCTTTCCAGGGCGACCTGAGCGGTGTCCCGGTCGCGGACCTCACCCACCATGATGACGTCGGGGTCCTGGCGGACCACACTCCGCAGGGAGTTGGCGAACTGGAGGCCACCTCTCTCCTCGACAGGTATCTGGGTCACGTTGTCAAGCCGGTACTCGACCGGGTTCTCCAGGGTCATGACGTTGCGCTGGAAGACGTCCATCGTACCCATCAGGGCGTACAGGGTGGTGGTCTTGCCACAGCCGGTAGGTCCGACGATCAGCAGCATCCCGCGGGTGGCCTCGGCCAGTCGGGTGACCTGTGCGACCATGCGATCGGTCATCCCCAACTGCTCGATGTGCAGGGAGGCGCGGTCGCGGTCGAGCACCCGAACGACCATGGTTTCGCCGTGGACGCTGGGAGAGGTGGCCACACGGAAGTCCACGCTCTTGGACAGTGTGGGGAACTGGGCCGAGAAGCTCCCGTCCTGCGGCCGTCGCCGGGTCGCAATGTCCATCCCCGCCAGCACCTTGATGGTGTTGATAACGGAACTACCGATGTCGCTGGGGAAAGGCGTGTAACTGTGCAGCATCCCGTCGATACGGTAGCGCACACCCATCTGGTCGGCTTTGGGCTCCAGGTGGACGTCCGAGGCCCGGAAGGCGACCGCCTCACCCAACATGCTCTTGACGGCCCGTGTGGGCTCCGCTTCGGCCCGGCCCTCCGGGACGCCATCGCGAACCACGCCGTCATGCTGCTGAAGGACTACGGGGATCCCCTCGCGCTCATCGACCTTCTTGAGTCCAGGCGGAGCCATGACCACCCCGAACTGGTACAGAATCCGCCGAAGCACCAGTTTCAGGTGGTAGGGGGTCATCACCCGGCGGTCCTCAGGCATCCGGGCGTTTCGCACCCATGCGTAGGCGCCTACAACACAGCCGAAGATGAGCACCCCCAGACCGGCTCCTATGTAGACGTTCGGCAGCACCAGGATGAGGAGAAAATGCAGAAGCCCCGTCGACCAGACCAAGAGCCCCCACAGGGTCGGCAGCAGTGTCACGTTACCACAATCCTGGTGTACCCAGGCCCAGATGAGAAACCAGACCGCCCCGGCTACCGCCAGGTAGGCCAAGCCCAGGGGATGGAAGTAGAACCCGGGGGCAGGCCCCTCCTGCGAGGAAGAGCCAGGCCTGGTGATAACGACCTCTTCTTCCAGCAGAGGCTCACCGTCGGGGCCCAGTACCTCGTCCTGCGCCCAGGCGGCACCGGCCGCCACGGCCACCAGAGCCAGCACCAATAACAGTCGCAGGTCAAAAGGTCTCAAGTCGCACAGCGCCGACCTGCGACCGTGACTTGCGACCTGCGACTGACCGTGCCAGGCTGGACCAACGCTGCTCTTCACGGCGCTCTTCTCCACCCGCTCACCCCAGAATGGCGCTCTCGGCCCCACCGATGCCTTTCAGGGCCATACGCAGGGCCTCAGGATTGGGAGCCGTCTCCAGGGCCGTCTGCCGGGACACCAACTCCTCGTCCACCAGCCGACGAAACGCCTCCGTGAAATCCTGCATGCCCTCCTCCCGACCGATACGGATGGCATCGGCGATCTTCTCGTCTTCCTCCTCGCGAATAAGTTTGCGAACCGTGGGGTTGACCAACATGATCTCACACGCCGGCACCCGGTCCGCCTCCTCTATGATGGACGGCAGCAGTCTTTGGCTGACGATGGCCCGCAGGTTGAATGCCAAGGCGCTGCGAATGAGGGCATGACGGTCACGGGGAAAGAGGTCAAGGATTCGCCCGAAGGTCTGGGCTACGGTACTGGAGTGAAGTGTCCCGAAGACCAGGTGACCGGTCTCCGCCGCCATCAGTCCGGCCGCGAAGGTCTCGGCGTCTCGCATTTCCCCGATGAGGATGACGTCCGGGTCCTGGCGCACCACGTACTTGAGCGCCGTCGCCCACGAGGACACATCGATGCCGATCTCCCGCTGGTTGATAAAGGCCTTGTCGTCGCGGAACAGGTACTCGATGGGGTCCTCGATGGTGACGATGTGACACCGGCGGGTGGTGTTGACCTGCTGGATCATGGCGGCCAAGGTGGTGGACTTGCCGCTCCCGGTGATGCCACTGATGATAACCAGCCCCTGGTGATGGGAAGCGATGTCCCGCATGATAGGCGGCAGATGGAGTTCTTCGTAGCTGGGGATGTCCACCTGCACCCGACGGATGGCCACACTCACCTGACCCCGCTGTTTGAAGACGTTGATCCGGAACCGAGCCTTCCCAGGCAGGCTGTAGGCGAAATCCATGTCGCCCGTGTCGTCGAAGACGATCCGCTGCTCTTCTCGCATAATGGGGTAGATCAGGTCTTTGACCTCCTCCGGACCCAGTGGGGGGAAATCCAGGGGACGGATTTCACCCTTGATGCGGAGCAGCGGGGGCGCACCGACCTTCAAATGGAGGTCACTGGCTTTGTGCTCACACTCAGCGTCGAGGAAGCGATGAATTCTCTTGTCGTCTTCGGACGCCGGTTCGGACATGAATCAGCCTCCTTTGCAAAGAACGTGATGCGCCCCCAACACACCACGAAAGCTCACCCTGAAGCGCGGCCAGCCACCGCCGAGTGGCATGATACCTCCTGCAGAGGGTCTGGCAAGCAAAAAATCACGGTCCTGTCCTCGGCCAGCATCAGGCCCTCCGTCCTCAGACCATTCGCACCGGCACTCCCCGCTGAGCGAGGTACTGCTTGGCTTCCGTGATGGAGTAGACGCCGTAGTGAAAGATGCTGGCTGCCAGGGCAGCATCTGCTTTCCCCTCCACCAATACCTGCCGCAGATGCTCCAGCGTCCCCGCTCCCCCGGAGGCAATGATGGGCACACCCACTCGCTGGGCAGCCCTCCTGGTCAAGACCAGATCGTAGCCCTCCTTGGTCCCATCGCAATCCATGCTGGTAAGCAGAATCTCACCGGCTCCCAGTTCCACCACCCGCTCGATCCACTCCAGGGCATCGAGCCCGGCGGACCGACGGCCGCCATAGGTGTACACGTCCCACCGCAGTTGCGCCTCTTCCTCGGGCGAGAGGCTGGCGCTGGGCGGGGGCGAGCCCTCCTGTCGGCGGGCGTCCACGGCCACCACGATGCACTGGCTGCCGAAGCGCTCGCACGCTCGGCGGACGAACTCCTCCTCAGCCACTGCCGCGGTGTTGATGGAGACCTTGTCGGCCCCGGCCCTGAGCAGTTCCCGGATGTCTTCGAGCGTGCGGATGCCGCCACCCACCGTCACCGGCATGAACACCCGTTCGGCGGTGCGCCCAACCACGTCGATCATGGTGCCTCGGTTCTCGTGGCTGGCGGTGATGTCGAGGAAGGTCAGTTCATCGGCCCCCTCTTCGTCGTAGCGCTGAGCCACCTCCACCGGGTCGCCAGCGTCACGCAGATCCACGAAACGGGTGCCCTTCACTACCCGGCCGTCCTTCACATCCAGACAGGGAATGATGCGTTTGGCTAACATTCTTCTTCCCTCAAATCTTTCCCACTAATGCTCCCAAGCGACCTCAGCATACTGGCGCGACCGCGCTCAAGTCGAGCGCGGCTTCCGTGCTGTGGCGAAGAGCCAGGGCCCGCTGCCCGTCCTCTGTTTCCAGATAACCTGTGCTTCTGCGTGTGCCAGACGGCGCCGCACCGGGTCCAGAATCTCCAACAGGTCCGCGCCACAGGCGATGTCATAGGTCGCCCCGAACGGGGTAACCCAAACGTCGTCGAAGCCAGCGGAGCGCAGCGCCCGAGCCAGTTTTGTGGCGGTGAAGTTACGGTGCCGCGACGTATCTCTGTAACGAATCCACTCTTCGGCAAGAGGGACTCCCTCAATCACTGTCAGTGCCGTGCGCCCTCCCGTTGGACTGACCGGCCAATCCTGCCTGGACACCCAGTCATAGAGCGGTGTACCCTCGACCACGGCATAGTTGCGGCTCGTCTCGCATCCGGATGCGGTACGGCGGACACGAGAGAAGACAAAGCCGCTACCGGCTTCGCGGCCGAAGAACGTCCACTCGGGGCTCGAACGATATTCCCAGGCCCAGTTCATGCAGTGAAAGACAGCCGCACCGTCGGGCCGAAGGACCCGATACATTTCCCTCAGCGCCCGACGCCATCGGCGGTACAAGTTGCTGTAGGAAAGCACATCACCCAGACACAGGACAGCGTCGCAGCTGTCGTCGCTCACAGGGAGAGCCGTCGCATCCGCCCGCGAGAAAGCGACATTCCTGATACCCCGGTCGCTGGCCTTGGCGCGAGCCTTCTCCACGTCGTCCCAGGAGGTGTCAACACCCAGGCCGCACCCGATCACCCGGGAGAGCAACAGGAGAACCTCCCCGTCACCGCAGCCGACATCGAGCACTCGCCAACAGCCTTTCAGGGCACGGAGAAGAAGCGCCTCCCGGATATCCTCATACCACCGAAAATCGAGTTCCACCGCCGGGGAAGCCACGACCTCGATATTCAACTCTGGGGCCATAAGGCACCCCACCGGTGTCCAGGAAACCCCGCGGCGAACGGGCTCGCCGCCATCTAATGCAGTATCTGCGTCCCGATCCCTCGGTCGGTGAAGATCTCAAGGAGCAGGCTGTGGGCAATGCGGCCGTCGATGATGTGGGCCTTGGGCACCCCCGCGTCCAGGGCCTGGATGCAGGCCTGCACCTTGGGCAGCATCCCCCGATCGATCACCCCGGTGGCCACCAGGTCCTGAATCTGCTCTTCCGTCAAGGTGGAAGCGAAGGACTCGGGGTCCTCCGGGTCGGTGCGCACGCCATGGGTATCAGACACCACCACCAACTTCTCCGGGACCACCGCGGCGGCGACCTGTCCGGCCACGGTATCGGCGTTGACGTTGAGCACCTCTTGACCCCCCTGCTCCTCGGCCAACGGCGCCACCACAGGGACGATGCCGGCATTACAGAGCCCTTCGAGGATGACGTTGCGCACCTGGGCGATTTCCCCCACCAGTCCCAGGTCGATGGTGCCGCCGCCCTCCTCAGTCAGTCGCAGTCGCCGACCCACCAGCGCGCTCTGGCCGTCCACGTGCAGCCCCTCGGCCCGACCCCCATGCTCGCGGATGCCCCGGACCAAGTTCCGGTTCACTCGCAGGAGCACTTCGCGAACGATAGTCAGGGTCTGGGCGTCGGTAAACCGGTGGCCCCTGATGAACCTGGCCTCGAGCCCCCGGCGGCTCATTTCCTCGGAGATGAGCGGCCCCCCGCCGTGGATGATGATGGGGCCGATGCCCGCAGCCTGCAAGAAGACGACGTCCTGAAGAAAGGTGTCGAGCATCCGAGGCTCGACCATGGCCGCTCCGCCCAACTTGATGACGATGCGCTTTCCTCGGTAGGCCCGCAGGTAGGGCAGCGCTTCGATCAGCACCGACGCTTTCTCGATGGCCTCTTCCATTGGCTCGCTTTCGCCGCTCTGTGACCGACTTCGTATGGTACGGTCCTGCCTCGCCCCGGGTCAATGCCGGGTGCGCGCGGCGAGGGCCCGCCTGAGTGCGTCACTCAGTTCCTCTCCCCGCCGACTTCGCCCCCGTAGGACGATGTCCCGCTCCGCAGCACCGACGTGGCTCAGCCGCACCTCCAGCGTGACCGGCACGGTGCCCTCCGGGAAGCGGTCGGCCCACTCCACTACCGTAACCCCGGCTTCGTCGAAGAGCTCCTCGGCGCCGAGTTCGATCAACTCCCGTGGGTGACGGAGCCGGTACGCATCCACATGGCGGAGTCGGCAACGGCCCAGGTGTTCGCGAACGAGGACGAAACTCGGGCTCACCACCGGCGAGGAGCCGGCCACGCCCAGCCCCAGGGCAATGCCCTTGGTGAAGTACGTCTTCCCCGCACCCAACGGCCCCACCAGAGCGACCACGTCCCCCGGCGCCAGCAGTTCACCCAGGACCTGACCCAGAGCGACCGTCTCCTCTACGCTCTGCGTCCTAACCGAAAGTGTGCTCATATCCCGTAGACTCGATTCGCTCCCGGGCGCCGTCACGGCGGTCAAGCCAGTAGCCCCGCTTGATGACCCGGCCGACGGCAGTGAGCCGGGTGTCGAAAGGCCAGTCACCCAGGAGCCCCGGTACCTCCCCCTCGGCGACGACCAGGCACAACTCGTAGTCCTCACCGTCACTCAGAGCGTGCTCCAGAGGCGTGCGGCCGGTCCGCTCCGCCAATCGCCTGGCCGCTGGTGAAACGGGAACCTGCGCCGCCTCTACCACGGCGCCACAGCCGCTTTCCCTGATGATGTGTCCCAGGTCGGTGGCCAACCCGTCACTCAGGTCGATCATCGCGTGCACGCACCCTCGCCGGCCCAGCCACTCGCCCTCCCGGAGGCGTGGCTCGAACCTCAGGTGCCGACCCAAAAGGGACCCGCCCAACTCTCCCGTCACCAGCACCACGTCCCCCACCTCAGCCCCCCGGCGAAGCACCGGCTCCGGCCCCGCCGGCTCCCCCACCACAGAGACCGTCAAGGCCAGCGGCCCTCGCCAACTGGTCACGTCACCTCCGACCAGCGCCACGTCGTACTCGGTCGCTACTTCCACAATCCCTCTGTGGAGTTCCTTGGCCGCCTGCATCCGCGTCTTGGCAGGCAGCGCCACCGCCACTGCCGCTGCCAGCGCCCGGCCGCCCATGGCCGCGATGTCACTCAGAGCCGAGGCCAGGGCCTTTCGGCCGATGAGCCGATAGGGCGTCTTCGGACGGGCAAAGTGGGTCCCCTCCAGCACCGTGTCCGTGGTGAAAAGCAGCAACTCTCCGCCCGGAAGCCTCAACACCGCCGTGTCATCACCGATGCCCACCGGCACTTCCGGGCCGGCTGCCGGTGTGTGCTGGCGGAGCCATTCGATGAAGGCCCGTTCGCCTTTGGATCGTGTGGGCATCGTGCAGTCTCCAGCCCGTGAAGGTACGAGTGGCCCTACCGATGCTCCGGCTTAGCCTGGCGGAGCATGAGGTCAGTCACCGCCCGCAGCGGCTCCTTTCCTCGGAAAAGGACCTGATAGACCTGTTCGGTGATGGGCATCTCCACTCCCAGTTTGCGCGCCAAACCGCGGACGGCGCGGGTAGCGTCCACACCCTCGGCCACCATCTCCATCTCCCCAAGCACATCTTTCAAAGACCGTCCGCGGCCGACAGCTTCACCGACCGCCCGGTTCCGGCTATGCCGGCTGATGCAGGTGGTGATGAGGTCACCTATGCCGGAGAGCCCGGCGAAGGTCTTCCGCTGCGCCCCCAGGGCCACCCCCAGCCGAGCGATCTCGACCATACCCCGGGTCATGAGCGCGGCCTTGGCGTTATCGCCCAGGCCCAGGCCGTCGCCGATGCCCGCGGCCACGGCGATGATCTGCTTGACCGCGGCCCCCAACTCCACCCCGACCACGTCGCTGCTGGTGTACACACGGAAGGTCGGGCCGCTCAGAAGTTCCTGCACTCGCTGGGCTAACCGACGCCAGCGCGACGCTGCCACCACCGAGGCCGGCAGCCCCCGAGCGACTTCCTCCGCGTGACTGGGGCCGCTGAGAACCGCGACTCGCTTCACACCCAGCACCTCGACCACCACCTCGCTGGGCCGCTTGAGCGTACGCCCCTCCAGCCCCTTGGTCCCCGAAACCACGGGCAAGTCCTGGGGCACCGCCGAGCGCAGTCGACGGAGCGTCCGCCTGAGGTAGCGCGTGGGCACGGCAACAACAGCCAGGTCGACGCCGGTCAGGGCCTCTCGGCCCGAAGCCGTAACCCTCAGGCCCGCGGGCAGTGTAATCCCGGGCAGGAACTTCACGTTCTCCCGCCGTCGACACAGTTCTGCCGCATACTCAGGAAAGGCGCTCCACAGACGAACGTCGTGCCCGTACCCGTAGAGCAGCAGGGCCAGGGCCGTCCCCCAGCCGCCATCTCCCAACACGGCCACCGACCGACGGTCACTCACCTTCCAGCAACCCCCGCTTGAGCACCTTGCCCGTGAGACCGACCGGGAGCGACTCCCGAATCTGCACCTCCCGGGGCACCTTGAAGGGGGCCAGCCTCTCTCGGCAATACTGACGCAACTCCATTTCCGTTACCCCCGCCCCCGGCTCCAGCGTCACGTAGGCCCGGGGCACCTCCCCACGCAGCGGGTCCTTCACCCCCACCACCGCCGCCAGGACGACCGCCGGGTGCGCCGCCAGCACCTCCTCGACCTCACCCGGAAAGACGTTCTCGCCGCCGACGATGATGAGTTCCTTCCTCCGTCCGCACAGCACCAGGTGACCACGGTCGTCGAAATAGCCCAGGTCCCCCGTGTGCAGCCAACCGTCTTCGTCAATGGCCTCTTTCGTGGCCTCCGGGTTGCGGTAGTAGCCGACCATGACGCTGGGACCTCGCGCGAAGACTTCGCCGACCTCACCAGCGGGCGCTATCCCCTCGGGGCCGTGCACCTCGACTTCCAGCCCGGGCAGAGGCAGCCCTACAGTTCCCGGCTGGGGGTCGTGCGGGGGGTTGACCGAGACCACCGGCGAACACTCGGTCAGCCCGTAGCCCTGAATGATGCGGCGGCCGAAGCGCTCCTCGAAAGCGTCAAATACCGATCGGGGAAGTGGCTCGGCCCCCGAGATGCACAACTGGAGCGCCGACAGGTCATGCTCCGTCGCCCCCCGCCACCGGACCAGAGCCGCCAAGATGCCAGGCACCACCGGCAGCACGGACACCCGGTGACGCTCGGCCGCCTGCACAAGCGCCGCAGGCGTAAACTTGCGTACCTGGACCGCAGCGGCCCCGATGAAGAGTGGCAGGAGCACGGTCACCGTGAGGGCAAAGCAGTGGAACGTCGGCAGAACCCCCAGCACCACGTGGCCGTCGTGCAAGTCCAAAACCTGTTCGAAGCCGGCCACGTTGCTGGTGAAGTTGCGGTGGCTGAGCATCACCCCTTTGGGGTCGGCGCTGGTGCCTGAGGTATAGACGATGGCGGCCACATCGTCCGCGCCAGGAAGCGAGGGCGGCGGCGCAGGACTTCCCGCCCGGCCCAGCAGCGTGGGGAGCAGTTCGTCCAGGCAGACCACGTGCGGCAGTGTCCCGGGAAGCCTCTCGGCCAGGGGCCGGGCCGTGAGCACCGTCTCCACCTGGGCGTGTTCGAGGAGTCGGGCCAGTTCCCCCGGAGTCAGAAGCAGGTTCATCGGCACACAGGTCGCCGGTACCGACACCACGCCGAGAAAACCGGCAAAGAACCCGGCGCCGTTGGGCAGCAGAAGCCCGACGTTTCCGCTCGCCCCGGCCTCCCGCAGCCAGCCACCCAGAGCCGAAGCCAATCCGTACAGTTCCCGGTACGTCAGCCGGTAGCGCTCGTCCACGACCGCGAGGTTGTCCGGAAATCGCTGGGCTGCCTCTTCGAAACGCGACCAAACTGTCGGCTCACCGTCCACCGTCTCACCCTCCCTCTCGACCGGCCCCCGCCAACCACTCACGTCCGCTCACCCCATCTGCTTACCACAGCCGGACCCCTGACGCAAGCCCGGACCGCCCAGCGGCTTCCCAGGCGCCGGTGTTGACAAAGTGGGGACGGACGCCGTATGATGAGAAGGCAAGAGGGCGCTCCGAAAGACTGAAAGCATCCTGAGAATGACGATCGAGCCGAGCCAGCCTACAGAGGCGCCTCCCAGCGAGTCTGCCGAGGTACCTCCGCTAAAGGACTTCATTGACGTCCCCAAGTTGCAGGCGATGCAGGACCTCTTCGCCGAGCTGACGGGCACCTGCGTGGTGGTCCGCGACATCGGCGGCGAGTCCGTCACCCGGGTCTCTCGTCACAATCCCATCTGCGACCGGCTCCTGGGCACGAAGGCCGGCGGGCGTCACTGCCGAGAGAGCAGCGCCGAGGCTGCCACTGAGGCCATCGGCCGCTCAGACATCTTGCTCAGGCGCTGTTTCGCCGGGCTGACCCAACTGACCGCCCCGGTACGGACCAACGGCCACCACCTGGGTTCCATTGTGATCGGACACCTGAATCCGGAGGAGATGGACGAGGAAGTCCTGACCGCCCTGGCGCACAATCTTGAGACCTCACCTAAAGATTTACGGAGTCAACTGGATGAGGTGCGCTCGCTGAGCAGGCCCCAGCTCCGCCAGGCCGTGGAACTGTTCAGCCTGATGGTCAACAGCCTGGCCGAACTCTGTGTGCGGGGAGCGGAGGTCAATTGGACCGTGCGCCAGCTCACCACCCTCCACGAAATCAGCCAACTGCTCTCCAGCGCCCGGCGGCTGGACGAGGTGCTGAGCCTGACCACCGAAGCCCTCACCAAGACCCTCAACCTCAAGGCCTGCGCCATCAGGCTGCTGGACGAGCACAGCGGAGAACTAACCATGCGGTCCTCATACAACCTGAGTGAGCGCTACCAGCAGAAGGGACCTGTGGTGGCCAGCCAGAGTCCCTTTGACCAGGAGGCCATGCAGGGCAAGGTGGTGCAGGTTCCCGATATCACGGCTGACGACCGCTTCCTTTACAAACGGGCCATGCTGGAGGAGGGCATCCGGAGCATGTTCTACGTGGGACTGCTCTCCCGCGGCAAGCCCCTGGGAGCCCTGCGCCTTTACAGCAGGGAAGTTCGGCGGCTGGACGCTAGTGAAGAACGACTCTTCGCGGCCGTGGCCAACCAGGTAGCCGCAGCTATCGAGAACGCTCACCTGTACCACGAGACACTGGAGAAAGAACGCCTGGAGTACGAACTGGGTCTGGCGGCCAGCATTCAGGAGCAACTTCTGCCCCGCAGCCAACCTCAAGTGCCCGGCTACGACATCCACGGGCTTGGCGTTCCTTGCGAGTTGATTGGCGGCGACTTCTACGACTTCATCCCGGCTCCTGCCGGCCGGCTGGGTCTGACCATTGCCGACGGTGCCGGCAAGGGGGTGCCCGGTGCGCTGCTGACGGCCATCGCCCACACAGCCCTGCGCGTCCACACCGAACACATCACCTCACCACGGGAGATCCTCACCCGCACCAACAAACAGCTCTGCGCCCGCACCCGGCCGGGACAGTTCGTCACCCTGTTCTACGGCCTGCTCAACCCGCTCACCGCCACCTTTATCTACGCCAACGCCGGTCACAACCCTCCTGTCCTCTACAGCCGCGGGCAGTGGGAGGTCCTACAGGCCGACGGCATCATCCTGGGAGTAGACGAGAACGCCTCCTTCGAGCAGCGGGAAACGAACCTGCGGGAAGGCGACGTCCTGGTGCTTTACACCGACGGCATCACCGAGGCCATGAACGATGCGGACGAACTCTTCGGCGAGGGGCGCCTCAGAGAGGTCATCGCCGCCCACGCCGCCGACCCAGCCGAAGAGATCGCCGACGAGGTGGTGCGGTCCGTCAGTGGTTTTGTCGGCGGGCAGCCCCAGCACGACGACATCGCCCTTGTGGTCCTGAAGGTCTGCTCGGAATAGACAGCCACCAATGACACCACCAGAGGCCCCCAGCGCAAAGGCAGACCTTCGCGTCTTGGCCTGGGAAATCACCCGACGGTGCAACCTCTCCTGCGTCCACTGTCGCGCCCACTCTGTGGGCACCCGGGCCGCTGAGGAGGACTCAGCTGACGAACTCTCCCTGTCAGAAATCCGGACCGCGCTCGGCCAAGTGGCCGCGGTGGCCCGGCCACTGCTCATTGTCAGTGGCGGCGAGCCCCTGCTTCGTGAAGACCTCCTCGAGATCATCGCCGCCGCGCGGGGACACGACTTCCGGGTGGTCGTGGCCACCAACGGAACGCTGCTCACCATCGAACTCGCTCACCAACTCAAGGAGGCTGGGGTCCGTCGGGTGAGCGTCTCCCTGGACGGGGCCACAGCCAGCACCCACGACGCCTTTCGCCAGTCTCCAGGAGCCTTTGCCGGAGCGCTGCGTGGCATTGCGGCCGCCCGCGAGGCCCAACTGCCCTTCCAGATCAATATGACCCTCACAGGCGAGACCGCTGTGGAACTGCCGGACATGGTCGCACTGTGCCAGCGGCTGGGAGCAGCGGCACTGCATCTCTTTGTGCTGGTTCCCACCGGGCGGGCGAGGCTGCTCCCCGTGCCGGCGCTCGATTCCGCCCGCTACGAGGAACTGCTCAAGCGAGTCTGTGACCTGGCGACCCAGGAGGAACTGGACGTCCGGGTGACCTGCGGACCCCAGTTCGCCCGGGTGGCCCGCCAGCGCGCACCCGACCTGGTGCGCCAGGCGGCGGGCGGCGGACCCGGGGTGACGGGGTGCCTGGCCGGGGTGAGCTTCTGCTTCATCGGAGCCGAGGGCGAGGTGCAGCCCTGTGGCTATTTCCAGGTCAACTGCGGAAGTGTCCGCGCGCAGGGCTTCCAAGACATCTGGGAACAGTCGCCCATTCTGCAAGCCATCCGAGACCGGCGGGCATACAAAGGCAAGTGCGGCCAGTGCGAGTACGTGCGCGTCTGTGGAGGCTGCCGGGCGCGGGCCTATGAAGCGACCGGGGACTACCTCGAAACCGACCCCCTTTGCGCCTACGTACCCCGCTCCTCTCCCTTACACCCCGAGGCCGACAAGACCAAGAACCAGCGCTGACCTCCCGGGGCGCGCTTGCCGGGTGAGGAGGTGCGCGGTCCAGGTCCGTCCTTGACCGGGGAGGACCACGCCTCTATCCTCCGCTTGAGAGACCTTCTCAAAGGCGGCAAGGGCACGTTGTTTCGGAGGTCAGGGTGAAGGCGCTGCGCATCGTTGCTCCCGGTCGCTTCGAGGTGGCTGAGGTAGAGAAGCCCACCTGTGAGGACGACCAGGTGCTCATCCGCATGCGCTACTCCGCGCTCTGCAACCAGTCCGACAGCAAGGTCTTTCGCGGCCACGCTGGCGGCCTGGGTTGGATGCTTCCGTCGCTCCTCGGCCAGACCGGCCTCGGCAACTACCTACTCCAGTTCCTGAAGATGCAGCACAGCCAACACTTCCCCATGAAACCAGGGCTCCCGGGGCACGAAGGCTGTGGCATCGTCGAGGAGGTGGGCGCGAACGTTTCTGACTTGTCTCCCGGCGACCATGTCACCATGACGGGCATTGGCGGGCCGCCCCTTCACCAGCAGTACGTCAGCCGCAAGGCGGGGACAGCCATACGCATTTCCCCGGCCGTCCCCCTGGAGCACGCCGCCATCCTGGAACTGTACGGATGCGTTCATCACTGCGTGAGCAAACTTGATAACTGGGAAGGAAGGACGGTGGCCGTGGCCGGAGTCGGCCCAGCGGGCCTGTGTGCGCTCCAACTTATCCACCGACTCAAACCGGAGCGTCTCCTTGCTCTGGACCTGTCGGCAGCACGGCTCGAACTGGCCCGCGAGCAGGGCGCGACCGACGCTATCGACGCTGGCGATACCCTCGCCGTGGCCGAACTGATGCGCGAGGGGGTGGAGGTGGTGGTCGATTGCACCGGTTCCGGCGAATCGCTTCGCCGGAGTTTCGCCATGAGCCGAGATGAGGTGCTCATCTTCGGCTACACCGACACCCCCTTCATCGCCGACGAGTCGGTCTGGTTCCGCAACGAATTGACCATCCGGGCCTCGCGCATCCTCAGCCTGGACGACCTGCGCGCGGCAGTCTCCCTGGTCGAAGCAGGTGAGTTGGACCCGGGGGCCCTCATCACCCACACACTCGCCCTCGAAGAGTACGACGAGGCCGTCCGACTCGTGGAGCGAAAAGAAGCCGTCAAGGTGCTCCTTGACCTTTCGTGAGCAAGGAGAGTCCGCCGTGCAACTGGGGCTTGACAGTTACAGTTTTCACCTACGCTTGGGCAAGCATGGCGATTACACACCCGACGAGCCGGCCGACCTGAAGTGGTTCATCGAAAAGGCGGCCGAACTTGGGTTCGACGGCGTCCAACTCGACCCCGCCCACATCGAATCGACGGACGAGCCGTACCTCACGAGAATCCGCGACCTGGTCGAGGAGCGCGATCTCTACGTCGAGTTCGGCTCCGCGGGCGTGGATCCCATCAGGCTCATCCGCGACCTCAAGGCCGCTCACTTCGTGGGCGCACCGGTGCTGCGGACCTTCTTGGGCTACGATCCGCGCCTGCCCAAAGCCGAGCGAGAACGGCGACTGGCCCAGGCCGCCGAGAACCTGCGCCAGGTGGCACCCTACGCTGAGCAGTTCGCCGTCAAGATCGCCATCGAGAACCACGTGGACTGTACCATCAAGGAGTTGAAGGAACTCATCTGGATGGTCGGCTCGGAGTGGGTGGGAGCCTGCCTGGACACCACCAATAACCTGTTCCTGGGCGAAGACCCCATGTACGCGGCCAAAGAACTCGCGCCTTACACGTTCGCCACTCACCTCAAGGATTGTGAGATGGGGCCAGGGTTTGCGCCCCAGATGGTGAAGCCGCTGGCCCTGGGCGAGGGCAACGTCCCCCTGGCTGACATCATCGCCATCGTTCGCGAGGGGTCGGGACTGGAGCGGTTTACCATCGAGGTCCCTACCGAGGTCGGCGAAGCTCAAGACCCAGAACTTCTGATGGTGGAGGAAGGGAAGGTCCGCCGGAGCCTGACGTACGCGCGTGACGTACTCGGCATCGATTCACGAAGGGGCGCGCGGTGATTCTCACCATCACTCTCAACCCCTGCGTGGACCGAACGATCTACGTCGACCGTTTGCGGGTTGGAGAAATCATCCGAGCCCGCCGAGCCGACGTCATCGCCGGCGGCAAGGGCAACAACGTCGCCAGAATCGTCAAAGCCCTGGGCGAACCGGTCCGACCGGTCATACTGGTAGGTGGAGAAACCGGCCAGCTCATCACTCGGCTCCTCCGCGAGCGCGACGGTCTCTCACCAGAGACCTGTCTCATTCGAGAGTCCAGCCGTGAGGTCGTCACCGTCCTTGCGGAACGGACAGGCGTTCAAACTGCGTACGTCGAGCCCGGACCCCAGGTCACGCCCGATGAAGCCAACGCCTTCCTTCACGCGGTCACCCCCGAACTGGATGCCGCCGACCTGGTGGTGCTGAGTGGCAGCGTCCCCTGCCCCACCATGAATGGGGCCTACGCGCAGCTCATTGCCTCGGCCCGGGAGCGCAGCATTCGGACCATTCTTGACACCCGTGGCCAGGCTCTCCGCTTGGGGGTGGCGGCCGGGCCTACCGTGCTCAACTGCAACCGAGACGAAGTCGGGCAACTCCTGGGACAAGGCCCGGCCACTGCTACCGACGCCCGGGATGCGGCCCGGGAAATCCAAGCCCGGGGTCTCGACTTGGTAACCGTCACCTTGGGCCCCGACGGGTTTGTCGCCTGCTCCGACTCCGAATGCTGGCAGGTGAGGCCGCCTGAGGTGGAGGTGGTGAACCCTGTTGGCGCCGGGGATGCCCTGGTGGCGGGCCTCGCTGTGGGGCTCGTGCGCAACCTTCCCACAGAGGAACTTCTGCGCTTTGCCCAAGCCGTGGCTGCCGCCACACTTACACACTGGCACGCCGGCACTTTGGCGCCTCAGGAGATCCCCCAACTGCTTCCCCGCGTCCGTCTCCAGAGGCTGTGAGCAAGGGAGCGCGAAAAAGTCCTTGCCTCCTTGCCGTGGGCCCTCTACCATAGGGCGGCACGGTCAAAGAGTTCGGGATGGACTGTGAGCGAGTGGGCGCGGTGGTCGGCGGCCGGGGCCGTCGGGCAGTAATCCGCAGCGGGGATTGGCAGGTCGCCTCTCCCTGATCGGTCGTGATCGGGCAGAGGGGAACGGCCGCGAGAGGCAACCTCCGGTGACACGCGCCAACAGTATTCCTAAAGCCACCTGCCTGAGACTGTCCTTTTATCTCAGACACCTGGACTCCACGGCAGCGCAGGGCCTGAAGACCACCAACTCGGCCCGGATGGCTGAGGCCCTGGGCACCACCGCTGCCCAGGTGCGCAAGGACCTCAGCCTCTTCGGGCAGTTCGGCCGACCGGGAGTGGGCTACCAGGTGGAGGAGCTGCGCCAGGCCATCCGCAGAATCCTGAGCGTGGACCATCGCTGGCCGGTGGCCGTGGTCGGCGTGGGCAACCTGGGCCGGGCGCTGGCTCGGTACCGGGGATTCGCGGAGCGGAACTTCGACGTGGTCGCCCTCTTCGACATCGACCCAGCCAAGGTGGGGAGCCGTGTCGGCGGCGTGGTCGTCTCCCCGATGGAGGACATGGACAAGGTAGTGGCGGCGCGCGGGGTGAGGTTGGCCCTATTGGCCGTGCCGGCCGATGCAGCGCAGAGGGCCGCGGAGGCCCTGGTGCGAGCCGGGGTCACGGGCATACTCAACTTCGCACCCGCGGTCGTGCGCTTGCCGGCGCGGGTGGTCCTTTACCCAGCGGACGTGAGCGTCCTGCTGGAGCAGTTGTCCTGCCAGGTCTCTGCCGACCCCGCGCTGGTGAGGAGCCGGCGCCGCAAAGGCGGCTCGGCCTTGACCGCGGGAGGCCCCTGAAGTAGAATAACGCTTTTCCGAATGATGCCCAGAAGCCAACCTCGCTCTGGCACCGAAAGGCGTCGCAAGGGACAGCAAATGGCCAAACGTTTGCGCAGTGATGTCACCAAGAAAGGCCCAGCCCGTGCGCCTCACCGCGCTCTGATGTACGCGAGCGGCGTGAGCCCGTCGGAGGTGGGCAAACCCTTCATCGGCGTGGTGAGCAGTTTCACCGACCTCATACCGGGTCACGTGCACATGCGTCGGCTGGAACGGGCCATTGAGAAGGGCGTGCATGCGGGTGGCGGGGTGAGTTTTACCTTCTGTGTGCCCGGGGTCTGCGACGGCATCGCTATGGGTCACATTGGGATGCACTACAGTCTTCCGACCCGGGAACTGATTGCCGACATGATCGAATCGGTCACCCAGGCCCACCAGTTGGACGGCCTGGTGATGCTGACCAACTGCGACAAGATCACCCCCGGGATGCTGATGGCCGCGGCCCGACTGGACCTGCCGACCGTCGTGGTGACGGCTGGGGCGATGCTGGCGGGGCGACTTGGTGACGTACGTCTGGACCTGGTGGGAGGCACCTTCGAGGCCGTGGGGAAATACCAGGCCGGGACTATGTCCCTGGAGGAGTTGCGGGCCTGTGAACTTCGTGCCTGCCCGAGTGCAGGCAGTTGCCAGGGACTCTTTACCGCCAACACCATGGCCTGCATTACTGAGACCCTGGGGTTAAGCCTCCCGTACTGCGCCACGACCCTGGCCGTTTCGTCGATTAAGGACCATCAGGCGTATGAAAGCGGCAAACGAGTGGTGGAACTGGTGCGTCAGGAAGTCACGGCCAGGCAGTTTATGACTCGGGAGGCCTTCGAGAACGCCATCGTCGTTGACATGGCCCTGGGCGGCTCGACCAATACCGCACTCCACATCCCGGCCATCGCCCACGAGGCCGGGATCGAGCTGGAACTCGAACTCTTTGACAAGATCAGCCGACGGACCCCGCACATCGCCAACCTCAGGCCCGGCGGCGACCACATGATGGAAGACCTGGACCGGGCGGGCGGTCTGCCGGCGGTCTTCAAGCGGTTGGGTCGGAAGATGAAGGACACTCCGAGCGTGAGCGGGCTGACCGTCCACAAGACCGCCAGGCAGGCCATCGTGTATGACGACGATATCATCCGCTCGTTGAAGCGGGCGTACCACAAAGAAGGTGGGATGGCCGTGCTCCGTGGCAACCTCGCGCCCGACGGCTGCGTGGTGAAGCAAAGCGCTGTTGCGCCGAAGATGATGAAATTCACGGGGACGGCGCGGGTCTTCCTGCGGGAGGCGGCGGCGTTCAAGGCCATTCAGCAGCGCAAGATCAAGCCCGGTACGATCCTTGTGATTATGGGTGAAGGTCCGCGGGGCGGACCGGGGATGCGGGAGATGTTGGCGGCGACGGGGGCCTTAGCCGGTCAGGGGGCGTTGGAGTCGGTGGCCCTCATTACCGACGGGCGGTTCAGTGGTGGCACCCGGGGCTGCTGCATCGGCCACATTTCCCCCGAGGCCGCCTCAGGGGGTACCATTGGCCTGGTCAAGACAGGCGACACGATCACTATTGATATTCCCAGGCGCAGCCTGGAGTTGAAGGTCGCGGAGGGCGAACTGAAGCGCCGGCGAAAGCTGGCCAAGCCCATCGTTCCGGCGATCCGCACGGGCTACCTGGCCCGCTACGCCCGGATGGTCGGCTCCGCCGCCCGGGGTGCGGTGTTCGAGGGCCCTCCGTGAGACGGCGCTGGATGGATGCCCGGTGGTGTAACAGGTAACACACGAGGTTTTGGTCCTCGCATTCCAGGTTCGAATCCTGGCCGGGTAGCCAGTCGTGCGACCCCTATGGGTTGAACGGCGACGAGCGGAGAGGGGCACAGGAGCGATGGTCGAGCGGGCCGTGGTGGTGCTGGCAGCGGGTCTGGGGACCCGGATGAAGTCGCAACTGCCCAAGGTGCTGCACCGGCTGTACGGGCAGCCCTTGCTCGCCTACGTGCTCCGGAAGTTGCTGACGCTGGAACCCGCTCGACTGCTGGTGGTGGTCGGCTACCGGGAGGAACTTGTTCGCGAGACCTTTCGGGACTGGCCCGTCCAGTGGGTTTCACAGCCCCAGCAGTTGGGCACCGGCCACGCAGCCACGGTGGCTTCAGAGGCCCTGGGAGAGTTCGACGGTGAGGTTGCCGTGGTGATGGGCGACACCGTGTTCCTGGAGCCGGCCACCCTGGAGCGGGCCTTCGCCGAGCAGCGGTCGGCTCAGGCGGCAGCAACGGTGGTGACGGGCATCCTGGAGGACCCGACGGGGTTCGGCCGGATCCTCCGCGACGACCAGGGCCGGGTGAGAGCCATCGTGGAAGAGCGCGACGCCTCCCCCGAGGAGAAAGCCCTTCGGGAAGTGAACTCGGGCTGTTACACCTTCCAGCACCGGGCGCTGGCGCAAACGTTGAGACAGATTACGCCTGAAAACAAGCAGCAGGAGTACTACCTGACCGATGTGGTCTCCCTGTTGGTGGGCGAAGGGGAAACGGTGATTTCCGTGGCTGCACAGGAGGCGCACGAGATACTGGGTGTCAATACCCGCGCCGAACTGGCCGCCGCCGGCCGACTCCTCCAGGAGCGGACGCTCGAGGCCTTGATGCTTGACGGGGTGACCGTGACTGACCCGCCGACCACGCACGTGGACCCGCGGGCACGGGTGACCCCGGATACGGTCATCGAGCCCTTCTGCATCCTGGAGGGCGCACTGGTGGTGGAGGCCGGCTGCCACCTCGGTCCCTACTGTCACCTCGTGGGCCGTCGGGAGCTGCGGCCGCCGGGCGCCGAATCCGACGAGGTGCCTGTGCTGGCGGCCGGAACAGAACTCGGTCGGGGAAGATTCGTCCTGGAGAAGGCTGGTTCGGACTCAACCACGGCGCGGACCCTGAGTGAGGAAAGGCCCGGAGCATGGACACGCTGAAGGTCTTTACCGGTACAGCCCATCCGACACTGGCCCAGCGCATCTGTGAGGTGCTGGCGGTGCCGCTCGGCCAAGCCATTGTCACCCGGTTCCCCGACGGCGAGGTGCGGGTGAAGGTGCTGGACGACTCACGCGGCACAGATGCCTTCATCATCCAGCCCACCAACGCGCCGGCAGAGAACCTGATGGAACTCCTGCTCCTGATCGACTGTCTGCGCCGGGCCAGTGTCGAGCGCATCACCGCCGTCATTCCCTACTTCGGCTACGCCCGGCAGGACCGCAAGGACGAGGGACGAGTGCCCATCAGCGCCAGACTGGTGGCCAACCTCATCACCAAGGCCGGCGCTGACCGCCTGCTCACCATCGACCTGCATGCCGCCCAGGTACAAGGCTTCTTTGACATCCCGGTGGACCATCTCTACGCCGTACCTGTGCTGGCCGGACATTTCAACAGCCTGGGACTGACCAACCTGGTGGCCGCCTGCGGTGACGTCGGCGGGGTGAGGATGGCCCGTGGCTATGCCAAGCGGCTCGGCGCCGGGCTGGCCATCGTGGATAAGCGGCGGACGGGCCCCGCGGAGTCCGAGGCAGTTCACCTCATCGGCGACGTGGCCGGGAAGACCATCTTGCTCATCGACGACATCATCGCCACCGGCACCTCCATCGCCGAAGCCGCCCGCATACTCAGCGAGGCCGGGGCTGGTGACATCTACGTCGGCGCCACCCACGGGGTGCTCTGCGGTGACGCCGTCCGGAAACTGCGCCAGGCCCCAATCAAGCAGGTGGTGGTCACCGACACCCTCCCCCTGGTCCCGGAGACTCATGAGGAGCCCTTCCTGGTCCTCACCGTCGCCGGGCTCCTGGCGGAGGCCATCCGCCGCATACACCTCAATCAGTCGGTAAGCCAACTGTTCAACCCAGAGGGCGACCAGGCTTTCCCCGAAAACTCAGAAGCAGCAGTTGAACGGTCGTAGTCGGAGAACCAAAGCGAAGGAGTAGCAATCATGGAACAGGAGCAGCTGCCTGCGGAGCAGCGCACCGAACTGGGTTCCGGCGCGGCCCGACGTCTTCGCCGGGCCGGACGCCTGCCCGCCGTGCTCTATGGGCACGCCATCGGGCCCGCGCACCTGAGTGTGGACCGCATCCGGTTCGAACAGTTGCTCGGCAAGGGCGCTCGGGTCGTGAGCCTGATTATCAACGGAAGCGAGGCCCGCGCCCTCATCAAGGACCTGCAATACGATGCTCTGGGGAGCGATCTCCTGCACGCCGACTTTCAGAGGTTGGTCTCCGGTGAGAAGGTGGAGGTAGCCATACCGGTGGAACTGCTGGGAGAACCGGTCGGCGTCCGCCGTGACGGCGGCGTCCTCGACCACCTGCGCAAGGAGATAACCGTCTCCTGCTTGCCTGGGCAGATACCGGGCGCCATCCGTGTGGACGTGCGTGAACTCGGCATCCGTGACGACATCACCATCGGCGACATCGAGTGGCCCGAAGGAGTTGAGCCGGTGGCCGCGGCTGACGCGACCGTGGTCGCTGTGCTGCCGCCAGAGGAGGTCCCTGAGGAACCTGAATTGGAGGAGGCGAAGGAGCCTGAGGTGGTCGGCCGGGAGCCTGAGGAGTTGGAAGAAGAAGCCGAGGGCGAGGTGGAGCCGGGCGGACCCGAGGAATGAAATTGGTGATCGGTTTGGGCAACCCTGGTTCTCGATACCGGGACACACGCCATAACCTGGGTTTTCGAGTCGTGGAGCAACTGGCTCGCCAGGAGGGCTGGCGGTTTCGCTCGGCCCCCTGGTGGCGGCGGGCCGAGGGGCGTCTGCTCGAGGAAGAGGCCGTGCTTGCTCAACCCCTGACCTTCATGAACGACAGCGGGCGGGCCGTCCAAGGACTGCTGGAAAGCCTGGACCTGCCCTTGCATAGGCTTCTGGTGGTCTGTGACGATCTGGCTCTGCCGCCAGGCCGCCTCCGATTGCGTCGCGGGGGCTCCAGTGGCGGACACCAGGGGCTGGCCTCCATCGCTCGGGCTTTGGCAAGCGAGAGGTTCCCGCGCTTGAGACTGGGGACAGGAGCCCCCCGGGGCGATGCCGTGGAGTTCGTTTTGAGCGAGTTTTGCGCCGGCGAAGGGGAGACGGTCGAGGAGGCCATCGCCCAGGCGGTCGAGGCCGTCCGCTGCTGGGTGACCCAAGGCATGGAGGAAGCGATGAACCGGTTCAACCGTAGCGCCAAGCAGCCACAAGGAGACACCTGTGAAACTGTATGAAGCCATGATCCTGGTGACCACGGCGGAAGCCTCGCGTGACTGGGACGGCATTGTCCGCCACGTCACTGACACCCTCACCCGTAACGGCGCCGAGGCCATCGATCTGCGCAAGTGGGGCGAACGGAAGTTAGCGTATGAGATCAATCATCAGCGCAAAGCCATCTACATCCTGGCGCATTTCCAGGCCCCCACCAACGTCATCGCTGAAATCCGGCGGGAACTGCAACTGTCCGAGCGCATCCTGCGTCACCTCATCCTGGCGGACAAGGATGGCGTGGAGGTCAGACTCCTGAGCGACCTGGAAGAGGAGCAGGAGCGCGCCGGAGCCCGGGCACCCAGGAGAACCGGTAGGCCGACGAAGGCCGCTGTGGAGAAGCCTGCCGGTGAGCCCGCTGCCGCATCGGAGGAGCCCGCGGTCGAAGCGACTGAGAAGGAAACCGAATCGGCACCGACGGCCACCGTCGCGCCCGAACCAGAGACCAAGCAGCCCCAACCGGCAGATTCGTCTGAGGCAACCTGAGGGACCCGTGATCGCCCGCGCCCGAGAACAATAAGGGGGAAAAGGGATGGCCAACCTGAACAAGGTCTTCCTCATCGGCAATCTGACCCGTGACCCGGAACTCCGCTACACCCCGAGCGGCTCCTCGGTGTGCACGCTGCGGATGGCGGTGAACCGACGGTATACCACCCGACAGGGCGAGAACCGCGACGAGACCTTATTCATCGACGTCACCGTCTGGGGCAAGCAGGCCGAGGTCTGCTCCCAGTACCTGAGCAAGGGTCGGCCGCTCTTCGTCGAGGGTCGTCTGCGCCAGGACACCTGGACCACGAACGACGGGCAGAAACGAAGCAAGATCGGTGTGGTGGCCGAGAACTTCCAGTTCCTCGGCCCCGCTCCCGACTCCACCGGCACCAGGCCTTCCAAGCCCGCAGCCGCCGAGGAGTCGGCCGCTGAGCCGAGCGCCCAAGACGACGAGATTCCGTTCTGAACCGGCTCCGACGCCAGTTTGAGCGGCGGAGGCCGACCAAAGGATGAGTTGACAGGGAGAAGCCAATGGCGAGAAGGAAGCGCCGCTACGTCCGCTACCGCACCGGCAGGAAGTGTCGTTTCTGCCGCGGTGAGCTTGTCGGGGTGGGGGTGGACTACAAGGACATCCGGACCCTGAGCAAGTTGACCACGGTTCAGGGTAAACTCTTCGGCCGCAAGCGCTCGGGCAACTGTGCCAAACACCAGCGGCAGTCCACCTTGGCGGTGAAGCAGGCCCGGTTCCTGTCCCTTCTGCCCTACGTGAGCCGCTGAGTGGGAAGCCGGCCGAGTCACGACAAACTCAGCGTTGACTTGGCCGTGGGGCGAAGATACTAATAGGCTGACCGGGCCCAACCTCGGACGGGCTCCTCGAGCGAGGAATCATCAATGGACGTACTGCTCAAGACCGACGTCGAGAAACTGGGTGAACGGGGCGAGGTGGTCAACGTGGCTACCGGCTACGCTCGCAACTACCTCATTCCCAAGGGCCTGGCCGTCAAGGTTGACCGGGCCAACGCCCACCAGTTAGGGGTGGAGCGAGGCCGACTGGCTCGCCAAGAGGCCCGTGAGGCCGCTGACCGACGCGCACTGGCCGAGCGGGTGAGCGCCATCTCGCTCACCATCAGCGCCTCAGCCACCGAGGCCGGTCACCTCTACGGCTCGGTGGGTCTGGAGGAGATCGTCGCGGCCCTGGCTCAGGAGGGAGTGAGCGTCGACCCCGCCGGCGTGCGTCTGGAGAAGCCGATTAAAGAGTTGGGGGTGTACGAGGTCGCCCTGCAGGTGGCTGAAGACGTTGAGGCCAGCGTACGGGTGTGGGTGGTTGGCAACTGAGGGGGCCTGGGCCGGAAAGGTCGGATCAAAGGTCCAGGCGCGGGGTCGGTGTGGGTGGCTCCGCGCGCGCCACCTGGTGAGCCCCAGTGTGCAAGGGAGCTGACGGTGACAACCGAGAGCCTGCTCCAGCGAGTGCCGCCGCAGAATCTCGAGGCGGAACGGGCCGTCTTGGGGAGCCTGCTTCTGGTCAACGAGCACATCGGCCACGTTATCGACACCATGTC
>CBDVDV010000015.1:0-32028 GCA_965372835.1 uncultured bacterium
CTGGTGCGAGGGGAGGGACTCGAACCCTCACAGGCAATGCCCACGAGATCCTAAGTCTCGCGCGTCTACCAGATTCCGCCACCCTCGCAACGTCGTAGCCGAGCGGTCTGGGACACCACCGACACCAGGAATTATAGCCCCGAGGCGGGGCCTTCTGCAAGCCTCGCGCCCTGGCAACGAAGTTCCCCGAGCGCTCTCATTCAGGGCAGATAGTGCCCCTTCCACACCCCGCCGCCAAACGTGGTCACGTGCATCACCGTCGTATCGCGGGGGTCGAAGGTGACGTTGGTGACGCTCCCGAAGGGAAACTCCTCAAACCGCTTCCACGTTTCCCCCGCATCCTGACTCACCCACAGACCGTGGCCGGCGGTGCCAAGGTACACGTAGTCGGCGTAGTCGGGATGCAGGTTGACATAGAGGACGTGGACGTACCCCGCGCCGCCCGTAGCGGCGAAGTCCTCGTCGCGTAGAAGGCGGGTCCAAGTCTTTCCGCCGTCGCCTGTCTTGTAGAGGCCGCCCTGTCGGCCCCCTGGAATGGTGGCCGCCGTCAGGTAGATAACGTCGGGGTTCTCCGGATGCACGGCGAAGTTGGCCGGCCAGGCCAGTCCGACGCTCTTGGTGATGTCGGTCCAGGTGTCACCGCCGTCGGTGGACTTCCAGATGCCTCCCGGAACCGGGAACTCCGAGTCGTGACGGTGGGCGGTGATAGCGCAGTAGACGTCACCCGTCTTGGGGTGCACCTGCACCGAGAGGGCGTGCAGGTTGCCCCGGTTACCCAGACCCTCAGACTTGCGTACCCAGGTGAGACCGTTGTCGGTGGACTTGTAGACCCCGCCCTCGAAATAGGTGGCGTACAGTGTCAGCCTGCCTTTCGGCGACTTGGGGTCGATGCAGATGGAGGTGCAGGGGAGTTTGGGCTGGCCCTTGCCCAGCACCCGCCAGGAGACTCCACCGTCCTGCGAGACGCAGACGCCACCGGCGTGCCGAGGGGTGTTGCTGTTGACGTGGGTCCAGTGGGGGATGTCGTGACGGTTGCTGGTGGCTGCGTACATCTTCCCTTTGACGTAGGGGTCGAAGACGACCTCGTAGAAGGTGTTCGCCCACGGGCAGCCTCGGGACGAGTGAATCCAGGTTTCGCCGGCGTCCACACTCCGGGCGAAGCCGATGTCGGTGTAGGCGATGTATCGTCGGCTGTGGTCGGCGGGATCGAAGTAGTAACGCCAGAGTGAAGTGACCTCCAGACCCGTGGACGCGTACCGGTAGCCCGGGTCTCCCGGCTTGACGCCGACGGGCCGGTTCATGGACTGGTACCAGCTCCGACCGCCGTTCCTACTGATGTAGAAGTCCCCCTGGGTGCTGACCATGACCAGCCTGGGATCGGAGGCGCTGACGCCGATACCCAGCGGGGAGATGCTGTAGCCCCAGTGGATTTGCGTCTGGACCCAGGAGCGCTCGACGTTGGCGCTGTCGCCACTCATCCGGAAGCAGCTCGTCCACCTCTTCCCACCGTCGGTAGTGCGAAAGACCTCCCTCCTGCTGGCTGAGTAGGCGACGTTGGTCTGATCGGTCGCCATGAGGACGTCGTTCTGACCTTTGAACCCGTGAACGACCTGCCAGTTCGAGCCGCCGTCCGAGGAACGAATGGTGCCGACCTCGGGCACGGTGGCAAGAAGGACGGGTCGGCCTCCGTCCTGACCACCCGCCAGGCTGCTGAGCGGGTTGCCCTTGGCCTGAGGAATGGCGGAGCCTTGCCAAGTGGCCCCCGCATCACTGCTGCGCCAGAACACCTTGCCCTTAGACTCCACTGCTGCAAACACCCGTGAACCCAAAGCAACTACGCCCGTACACTTACCTTCGACGGAGGATTCCCAGGTCTTTCCTCCGTCGAGCGAACGCCAGAGGCCCGTACCCGTGCCAACGAACAGGACTGGAGGTTCGGAGTCGTTCGCCGCCAACCTGGTGATGCCCGCGTTAGCCCAGGGCGCCTCACCGGTGACCACCGGCGTCCAGGTGGCTGCCTTGTCCCGGCTAACTTTGAGGGTGGAACCGCTGGCCCAGAGGATAGCGTCCTTGAGGAAGAGGGGTCGGCAGGCGCGTGAGCCCAAAATCTGCTTGCAGTGAATGAGTTCCCAGTGCTTGCCCCCGTCAAGCGAGCGGTAACTGCCACTCATATCGCAGGAGATGAGCATGAGGTTAGGATCGTAAGGCGAGACCGAAGGCGTGTACATCCCGCCGGCACCGCCCATCCCCGTCACCTCAAAGGCTTTCTCAGCTGCGCGGGCCCCGCCACACAGCAGCACAACTATCAGCAGCACCGACCTTGCAGTAGTCACGGATGTTCCCTTCAGATAAGGCCACACACTCTTCAGACGTCTCACGGGGCCACACATTCTAAGCAACCGACCCGACCAAGCCAAATGCAATATGTCTCATCAGCAGGCTCCGCCCCAGGCTCGGCCGAGGGCCAAAGCCCGAGAAGCCCTTGCAGCCGGCCCGCGTCGGGACTATGCTGCTTGCGATCAGTCTTTCAACGCGGACGGCTTGAAGAGAGGGGTTGAACCGTGGCGAAGTCAGCGAGCAGCGGGAAGAGAAGGCCGAACGTCATCTTCATCCTGACCGACGACCAGGGGCCCTGGGCTGCGGGCTGTTACGGCAACCCCGAAATCCGCACCCCCAACATCGACCGGATCGCCCAGCGGGGAGTGCTCTTCCGGAACTTCTTCGTGGCCACGCCTGTCTGCTCGCCCAGCCGGGCCACCTTCCTGACGGGGCGGATCCCGTCGCAGCACAGCATCCACGACTGGCTCAGATCGGAGGTGATGGTCGGCGAGGAGGCGGAGTCCCCCATCGCTTCGGAGGTGGGCTACACCGACATCATGGCCCAGCAAGGCTACACCTGTGGCATCAGCGGCAAGTGGCACATGGGCGACTGCCTGAAGCCCACCCACAGTTTCTCCTTCTGGTACGTCCATCAGCGTGGAGGCGGCCCCTACAACAACGCGCCCATGGTCCGCGACGGGAAATGCATCGACGAACCCGGATACGTCACCGACCGCATCACCGACGAGGCCCTCAACTACGTCAACGCCCACTACCAGGACAAAAACCCCTTCTACCTGAGCGTCCACTACACCGCGCCCCACAGCCCCTGGACCGGCCACCCGCAGCAGATCGTCGACTCTTACGACGACTGCCCGTTTGCGTCCTGCCCACAGGAGCCTCGCCATCCCTGGGCTAGCGGCCTTACCGACCGCTGCCTGGGCGACCGGGAGATGCTCAAGGGGTACTTTGCCGCGGTGACGGCCATGGACGACAACGTCGGCCGAATCCTTCAGCGGCTCGACGAACTCAACTTGAGGGAGAACACGCTCCTCATCTTCGTCAGCGACAATGGCTTCAGTTGCGGGCATCACGGCTTCTGGGGCAAGGGCAACGGCACCAACCCCAGGAACATGTACGAGAACTCCATCAAGGTCCCCCTCATCGTGAGCCATCCAGGTCACCTCGACGAAGGACGGGTGGCCGATGCCATGGTCTCAGCCTACGACTTCTTCCCCACGCTGCTCGACTATGTGGGTCTGCCACTACCCGAAGGGCGGGGCCTCCCCGGAAAGAGTTTCCTCCCCGTCCTCCACGGGGAGCGGGAGACGCTCAACGACAAGGTCGTCATCTTCGACGAGTACGGGCCCGTGCGCATGATCCGGACCGAGGAGTGGAAGTACGTCCACCGCTACCCCGAAGGGCCCCACGACCTCTTCCACCTGACCGAAGACCCGGACGAGCGCACCAACCTGGCCGAGGACCAGGCTCACAACAAGACCAAGGGCGAGCTCAAGGCCGAGATGGAAGCCTGGTTCGCCCGGTACGTAACCCCGGAACACGACGGCCTCAAGGAAACGTATTAGGATTCGCCTGAGACACAAGGAGTTGGCAGCATGATCGATGGGGTACGCACCAAGAAACTGCGGGTCATACCCGATGAGCGGGGGCGGCTTGCCGAGATCCTGCGGGCCGACGACGAACTCTTCATCAAGTTCGGCCAGGTCTACATCACCACCGCCTACCCGGGCGTGGTCAAGGCCTGGCACGGGCACACGAAGCAGACCGACACGCTGACCGTGGTTTCAGGGATGGCCAGGGTGGCGCTCTACGACGCCCGCCCCGACTCCCCGACTCACGGCGAGGTGAACGAGTTCCTTATCGGCGTGCACAACCCGCTCCTGGTGCAGATTCCGCCCGGCGTCGTGCACGGCTACAAGTGCATCGGGACCGAGGAGTGCATCGTGGTCAACTGCCCCACCGAAACCTATAACTACGAAGAACCGGACGAACAGCGCGTGGACCCGTACGACAACGACATCCCCTACGATTGGCGCCGAAAGGATGGCTGAACGATGAAAGGTGTGGTTCTCGCCGGAGGCCTGGGCACCAGGCTCTATCCGCTGACCAAAGTCACCAACAAGCACCTGCTGCCCGTCTACAACAAACCCATGGTCTATTATCCCATCGAAGCCCTGGCCAACGCCGGCATCGAGGAGGTGCTGCTGGTGACGGGGGGCAATAGCGCGGGCGACTTCCTCCCTCTGCTCGGTCGTGGCGAGGAGTTCGGCTTCACCGGCCTCAGTTACGCCTACCAGCAGGGCCACGGCGGGATCGCCGCCGCCCTGGCTCTGGCGGAGGATTTCGCCGAGGGCGAGCGCATCGTGGTCATCCTGGGCGATAACATCATCGAGAAGAACATCCGCGCTGAGGTGGAAGAGTTCGGGCGCCAGGCGTCAGGCTGCCGAGTTCTGCTCAAAGAGGTGGACGACCCGCAGCGGTTTGGCTGCCCGGTGTTCGAGGATGACCGAATCGTCCGTATCGAAGAGAAACCCGCTGAGCCCAAGAGCCCCTACGCCGTCATCGGCATCTACATGTACGACCGGGATGTCTTCGACATCACCCGCACCCTCAAGCCCTCAGGCCGGGGCGAACTGGAGATCACCGACGTCCATAACCTCTATCTGGAGCGGGGAACGCTCACCCACGGCGTCCTGGAAGGCTGGTGGACCGATGCGGGCAGTTCCTTCGACGCCCTGCTCCGCGCCAACAACCTCGTCGCCAAAACGGGGGCCAACAAACTGGCGTGAGCCCGTCCGATCACCACCTATAACAAGGGAACAACGTAAACGGCCGGGAGAGAAGACCGATGGTATGGCTGCTCATCATCCTCATTGTTATTGGGGGACTCATTGAGAGTCGGCTGGTCTCCATGCTCAAAGTTCAGCGCGAAATCCTTGCCGACCTGCGCCGACAGGCAAGATGAGCCCTCCTCACTGAAGCCCACGGTGAGAGCAGAGCAAACAGTCGTCCGTGCTCAAGGAACCACTCAGAAGTTCAGTACGAGTAGCTCCTTGCCGGTGACCTTCCGCTCCTTGATGCCGTTGGCCTTGGCTTCCTTGGTCACGGCATAGCGGCCGCAGTACTTCCATTGAAGTGGCTCGAAGTGCCATTTATTGCCGGGGTAAAGCCGCCTGGCTTCGGGGCAGTCGTCGTAGGAAAGCATCACCTTGGCCGGCGTTTTGCGAAGCAGGTCAGCCAGTATCCGATGGCTCTCCGCGCCGAAACCGTTGTCGTAGAGTTTGTCGGTGGGGTGACAGTTGGTGTCGCGGATATAGGGCGGATCGCAGTAGATGAAGGTGTCCTTATCGGCGCCGGCCAGGCACTTCTCGAAACTCAGACAGGTGATCGTCACCCCCTGCAACTTCTGCGAAATCCGTTCTAACAATCGCAGTTTCTTATCCAGGTGATTCCAGCCCTCGGGGTTGCTGAAGTAGAGCCGACTCTTGCGCTCCGGGTCATAGATCACCCGCCCGTACCACACGGTGCGGTTGATGTAGTAGAACTGCAGGGCCCGTTCCAGGAGGTCGTCGTCGCCCTCGGCTTCCATGAGGTCTCGTCGACTCACCCAGCGGTTGAACAGTTTCCGTCGGTCGCCTTTCTGTTGGCGACACAGTTCGGCGAAGGCTTCGAAGTCGTCCCGCAGGGTCACGTAGAAGGCGTAGAGGCCCGGATGGAGGTCGTTGAGCCAATTGCGGTCGACTTTGGGCTTTCGGAAGAAAAGGGCTCCGCCCCCGACGAAAGGCTCCCGGTACTCGTCGTGCCTGGGGGCGTAGGAAAGCAGGAGTTTCGCCACCCGCGACTTGCCGCCCGGATAGCGAAGCGGTGACCGAAGTGACCCATCCTTGACCAGCGACAATACCGAATCCGTACTCACACGCTTACCCGTCTTCTCCTCTCACCGAAGGGGTACCGCCCACGAGAGTGCCTGAGTGAGGGCATGATGTCAAGCGCGCTGCCGCGCCGTCGCCCGAAACCCAGTCCGCCGGGCAGCGGACAGAGGGCCGCCAGCGCGCTGCCGCACCCGGGGGCCGTTATTCGGTGGCCTCGGCCACGTACTCGGTCGCTGACCGAACCGTCACCGTCCCGGCCGGGCCGATGACCTCAAGCAGTTCGGGAGCCAATCCGTAGGTGCCCGCCTCTTTGAGTTTGGCCACGCAGCGCTCGGCCTCGGGGATGACCATCCCGTTGTAGAGGCCGGTCCCGCACACCTTCTTCTCCCCGGCGCGGATACCCTCAAGGCACGCTTCCACGTGGTCGGCCAGGAAGTTGGCCCCGTCGACCAGGTACTGGGTATTGATATTGTTCTTGCCCACCAGTCCGCGGGCCAGTTTGGCCGCGCCGGTGCCTCCGTGCTGGGCGAAGGGGACGTAGCGACCGAGTTCGAGCATGAGGGTTCGCTGGGTCTCTTCCAGTTTGGCGATGTCGGGCTCGTGCTTCTCGCCCTGCTTGGCCGCGTGCTTCATGCCGATCTCGTAGGCGATGCCGTCGGCGCCCGTAAACGCAGCAAAGAGGACGGTGCGCTCGATGAAGCCCTTTAGTTCCCTGTCGCTCAGCCTCTCGTAGGCCTCCTCGTCGCCGCTGGAGCCGGTGGCCGACAGTTCGCACTCGATCATCACGTCCTGGTTGTCGAAGTCCCCGCGCACCGTCCCGGCGATCTCCCGGCTGGTGGCGAAGTTCAGGACGATGGGCAGGTTGCCGGTGTCGATCATGGCCCAGGCCGGCCGAGCCGCCTCGACCGCACCGAGGAAGTCCCGACGGTACTCGCCGTAGGTGTCACTCTGGAGGAAGTTGACGAAGGCAGCGAGCTCCTCCTTGCTCACCTCGGCCTCGGCTCCGAAGACGGGCTTCATCGCCTCCACGGCCTCGTCGATGACGGCCTTGGCCACGGCCTTCTTGAGACCGGAGCCGCTCCGACTCTCCTGCCAATCTGCCAGGTTGAACTTGGGGGCCGTGAAGTGATCGAGGGCCAGGAAGATGCACTGGGTGCCGAAGTCCTCGACAAACCAGGAGAGCATCTCTGCGGCCCGCCTGGCGCCCACGGCCGTGGGCCGACCGTGGAGGGTGGTTTCGACCCCAACCAGCAGTTCGATCTTGCCGGCCAGGTTGCCCGTAATCATGGCCGAACTGTAACTGATCTGGACTATCTGCGGACTCCCGGCTCCCTGGGCCGAGGCCATCACGAAGGCCTTGAGTTGTATCTCCAGGGGGAGGTTGGCGTTGCTGGCCAGGAGCGTCCGCTGCCCATCGCTGGGCTTTAGCCCGCCCTTACTGTCGAAAGGGCAGATGTAGTCAAAGACCTTCCGCAACTCCGTTCCCGTGCGCAGACGCATCGTCAAACACCTTTCTGCAACAGACTACGGTGAACCGACGTATTGGCTCAGTTGGTCCCGCGGGCGCAGACACCCTCGCCCGCCCCCACAGCTCACCTTGAGTGTACGAAATCTACCTGCTCCCCGCCGGGGCTTCAAGAGTCTTCCGGCACGCTCTCGGCCTCGCCCCAGCCCGAGAGAGCCTTGCACCGGCTTGCTGACAACTTACACTGAACCGGCGAAGGCCGGGCAAGTCGGCTTCACGGAGGGACGGAGGACGGAGCCATGTGCGAAACATCCGGTAAGGACCTCCTCGCCCGCGTCGAACTCCGCCAGGGCGACATCACCGAGATGGACGTGGACGCCATCGTCAATGCGGCCAACACACAACTGGTGCTGGGGGCCGGTGTCGCCGGGGCCATCAGGCGAAAGGGCGGCCCCAGCATCCAGCAGGAATGTGACGCTCACGGCCCCGTGGCCCTGGGGGAAGCGGCCGTCACCGGCGCCGGCGACCTGCCGGCCCGCTACTGCATCCATGCCGCCAGCATGAGCCTGGGCTCTCGGACCACGGCCGAGTCCCTGCGAGACTCGGTGCGAAACAGTCTGTTGCGGGCCAAAGAAAACGGGCTTAAGAGCATCGCCTTCCCGGCCATCGGCACCGGCGTCGCGGGCTTCCCCATGGACGAGTGCGCCCGGATCATGTTTGACGTGGTGTTGGCGCACTTGGCAGGAGGGACCTCGCTGGAGAAAGTGTACTTCGTCCTTTACGGCGACGACGCCTACCGCACCTTCCAGCGCGAGTTCCAGAGCCTCGGCCAACCCCCGGAACGCGCGGGCTGAAAGAGGCCACTGAAGGGCTCAGCCTTCAGGTGGCAAGACCCTGACCTCGCCGGGCTCACCAACCTGACCGCTGATCTGCACTACCGGGCCCAGGAACAGGCTGATGACCTGGGCGTTGGTGAGCAGATGCTGGCTGACGGCGCTGGTGGTGAACCGGCTTTCCGCCTCGGCCAGCGCCAGGGGGAGCAGCAGTTGGTCGGCCAAGTGGTAATCGAAGGCGGCGTCGGTCTTCAAGAAGCGGGCCAGTTCGTTGACCGCCTCGCGGGCGACCTGCTCGGCGGGCTTGCCTCGCTTACCGAGAGCGCTGAAAGCCGCCCGCCCCTCCGTGAAGACGGCCTCCACATACACTGCCGTCCCAGGACCTCCTGCAGGAGGTTCCGCGATCTCCACGCCGACCTGGCCGTACGCGTCTTCGAGGCCAAGTCGGCGGAGGCCACGGTCCAGTTCCTTGGCCTGGCGCTCGGCGATGCTGGTCGGCAGGTTCCCAACCAGCGACACCCCGGAAGCGCCGACGAGGGCTCCACGCTGGCCCGCGACCAGCGGCTTCGGCCGTCCGCCCCCCAGCACCTCAGCGCGGACGTATCCGCCGCCCTTGGGATAGAAGCCGACCCGCTCCAGGCTGACCCTTACCCGGAGCCCCAGGCGAGCCGTCACCGCAGCCCAGTGCCGGGCCAGGTATTCGAAGGTCGGGGCCCAGGGGACGTGCGTCCCCCCGCTGACGGTGACTGTCGAGTCGCCCTCAGCCAAGGTCAAAGCGGGCACGATCGTTTGCAGGACCAGCGACGTCGCCCCAGCCGTCCCGATGTCAAAACTATATTGCCCGGCGCTCGGCTTCCCCGGAAAGAAGCGGAGCCCACCCGAACCCAGCGCCGCCCCTTCCACTCGTCCCCCACTGACGGCCACTGCCGCCCGCACTGCGGCCAGGTGCTGCGGCCGGAGGCCGGGCCGGGGACGACCGGCACGGATCTTATCGATGAAGACGGGCCGACCAGTCAGAAGGGATAGGGTGAGCGAGGTGCGCAGGATCTGCCCACCCCCTTCCCCCCAGGAACCGTCCACATCAACAGGCGGCCCGGACACCGTCAGCCCCTTTCAACCTGCACCCCCGTTCCACTCTCACACAGCCACGTCGGCGCCGTCAAGAGAACACCCGGAAAAGAAGCGAAAGGATGCCCCGGCACGGGTCCGGTGGCCAGGGCCACGATCCCGACAGGTTCGGGGCCTCGACTGGCTTCGACCGTGAGCTCAGCCGGGCCCGCCGGCCGGCGGGCTCGTCGAAATCCGTGGCGGAGGGCCTGCGCAGCCACGGCCAAGCCACACAACCACCGGTCCGGAAAACACTTCGGGGAGGTCCTGGCCGGTGCTCCCCTCAAGTTTCCCCATCCGTCTATCCGATGAATTCAGTGGTACGGACAGCAGAAAGTGGAGTGGCGACGGCCAACCCCCGGGCGCTAACTGCGCTGTCTCAGGGCGGGTGTGCGCCCTGCGCCCATTGAGAAGGAAGTCTGCTCGAGAGTGACTCAATGACCATTCAAAAACGCTTGCTCATCTTTTTCTTGATTGTCGTGGTGATATCCATGGTCGTCACCGCCTACTCGACAGCCCGGGTGCTCACCTCCACCCTGGAGGCCCAGGCCGAGCAGCAGCTCGAGGTGGACCTCAAGTTAGCGTGGACCGTCGTCCGCCAGCGCCTGGACACCCTCGGCCGAGCGGCCCGCCAGGCCGCGGCCCTCCAGCTGGCCGACGCCGCCACGCTGGACGATGAGGCCTTGACGCGGGCCAGAGACGCTCTCATCCATCTGAAACGGACGCAGCGGGCCTCCTTCGCTGTGCTGCTCGGGCCGGACCGGGTCGTCCTCTGCCGAACCAACTCCCTTGAGGCCGGTGACACCTACCCCCCGCTGACGGTCCTGGAAAGCGCCTGGGCAAACGAAGCCACCGCCGGACTGGAGTTCATCCCCGCCAGTCTGATAGAGACGGAGGGGCTCAGACAGAAGGCCCAGGTGGCCTTGGAAGTTCCCACAGAGGTCTTCCGTGAGGCCCTGGCGCTGGTCGCCACGGTGCCGGTGACCGAGCGCTCCGGACGGGTGGTGGCCGCGCTGGTGGTCGGCGAACTGCTCAATAACAACACCGTCATCCCCGACCTGGTGGCCGAACCCACCGGGCACATCCTCTCCATCTGGCTGAAGGACATCTGCGTGGCTACCAACGCCCGGCGCAAGGACGGCTCCCGGGCCGTGGGTGAGAAGCTCCGTCGCACCACCTTTGTACCCGGGGCCCGCGAAGGCTTCCAGACAGTGGAACTGGCCGGACAGCCGCAGAAAGCCATCCGCACCAACATTCGCAACTCCACCAACTATATCGTCGGCGCCCTCCAGGTGGGCATACCACTCAAGGAGATCGACGAGCCACGCCGACGGGCCCTGCTCGTCATCGTCCTTGCCAGTGTGGGCGGGGCCGCCATTGCCATCGTCATCGCCTTCTACCTGGCTCGCCGCATAAGCCGACCACTGCTGCAGGTGGTGGCGGTGACCCGTCGGGTGGCTCGCGGTGACCTCTCGGGCGAAGTCCCGGTGGTGGGAAAGGACGAGATCGGTGAGCTGGCACGCAGTTTCAACCAGATGATCCGAGACCTCTCCCAGGCCCAAGAGCAGTTGGTGCGCAGCCAGAGGCTGGCGGCCATCGGCCAGTTGGCCGGCAGCGTCAGCCACGAGCTGCGCAACCCGTTGAGCGTGCTGCGCAGCTCGTCCTACTACCTGCGGACCCAACTCCCCGACGCCGACCCAAAGATCGCGAAACACCTCAACATCATCGAGCAGGAAATCGCCAGCGCCAACAAGATCATCACCGACCTGCTGGACTTCTCCCGCACCAAGCCACCGACCCTCCAGCACACCTACCTCAACTACCTCATTGAGGAGGCACTGAGCCGCATCGAGGTCCCCAGCACGGTCACGGTGAAACTGGAACTGCGCGAAGGACTGCCCGCCCTGAAGGCCGACACCTTCCAACTGGAGCAGGTGCTGGGGAACCTCCTGACCAACGCTATCCAGGCCATGCCCGAGGGCGGCACCCTGACCGTTGGCACGGACCGCTTGGATGGTCGGCTCATCGCCACCGTCAGGGACACGGGGGCCGGTATTCGGCCGGAGAACCTGGAGCAGGTCTTCGAACCCCTGTTCACCACCAAGGCTCGTGGCATCGGCCTGGGGCTGGCCGTCTGCAAGACCCTCATCGAGAACCACGGAGGCACCATCAGTGTTGAGAGCGCAGTGGGAGAGGGAACTACCTTTACCCTGTCCCTGCCCCTAACGGCCACCCGACCGGACGCCAGCCAGAGCCGGGAGTCAGCAGGACTCCCAGCAGCCACCTGATCCGCGGCGGCGCCCGGCCCGTCGGGGCTTCGCGGCTGGGGCCAAGGAGAGAGAGCAGATGACCGAGAACGGCAGAGACAAACAACCGGCCGCTGGCCCACTTCCCTTCCGTCTGCTGGTCGTCGATGACGACCCGAACCTGGGGGAGTCCCTACAGGACGTCCTCACCGACAAGGGCTACGAGGTGGTGGTGGTCACGCAGGGGGCCGTGGCCCTGGGCCGCTTGGCCCAGGAGCACTTCGACATGGCCCTGGTGGACATCCGCATGCCCGGACTGGACGGCGCGGCGACCGCCAAACTCATCCACACCCTGAAGCCGGGACTGCCCGTGGCCATGATCACCGGCTACGACCTGGACGACCTGGCCCGACAGGCCTTGCAAGAGGGGGCCGTCGCCATCCTCAGCAAGCCCCTGGACATCGACCGCACGGTGAACCTCATCGAGCACACCATCAAGCGCCCCACGGTGCTGATCATCGACCCGGACCGGGCCGACGCCGAGGAGTTGCGTCAGACCCTGGAGTCGGCCGACTGTCTGACCACCGTCGCCCCCGACCTCTCCCAGGCCCGCCAGGCCCTCAGCCGGGCCACCTACGACTGTATCATCCTGAACGCCGCTCTCATGCGCGGGCACGGCCCGGACGCCCTGGTCGATATCACCCGCCTGCAGCCCGGCGCCTACCTGGTCTTCGTCCGTCCCCCGGCCTCGGCGGAGCCGGCGGCCGAACCCACGGCCGACCAGCGCACCCTCGAGGCCCAGATCCGTCACGCGGCGTTCGCCGTGCTGGACCGGTCGGCCTCTCCCCAGGAGGTCCTGCGCGTGGTCCAGCGCATCAAAGGGCTCATCAAGGAGAAGAGCGATGACCGATAAGGTCCCCGGCCAGGAGTTGAACCCGTCGGCCGGCGGGCAGCAGCCTGACGGGCGGGCTTGTGTTCTGGTGGTCGACGACGAGGTCTTCATGTGCGAAACGCTGGCCGACGTTCTCGAGGACGCCGGCTATTATGTGCAGACGGCGAGGGACGGTGCCGCGGCGCTCGACCGTTTGGACGATCTCGGTGACCGGACCTCCTGTGTGCTCCTGGACCTCCGTCTGGCTGCAGACAGCAACACCGACCAGTTGGATGGTATCGACGTACTGCGCATCCTGAAAGAGCGCTGCCCGGACGCCGGAGTCATCATCATCACCGCCTACGCCAGCGTCGACAGTGCCGTGGACGCGCTCAACCTCGGCGCCGATGCCTACCTGCAGAAGCCCATCAATCCCGAAGAACTCCTGGCCCTGGTAGAGAAGACCGTTGAGCGCCGAAAACTGGTGCGCGAGAAAACCCGGCTGGAAGCCCAGGCCCAGGAGCAGAATCAGTATCTCCTCAAGAAGAACCGTGAACTGGCTGAGGCCAACCGTCAGCTCCAAGAAACCCTCCACCGACTGAACGAAACCCAGGCCCAACTCATCCAGTCGGAGAAGCTGGCTTCCCTGGGGCAGTTGGTAGCCGGGGTGGCCCACGAACTCAACAACCCCATCAGTTTCGTCTACAGCAACATGGCCCGCTTGCTGGAATACGTGGAACACATCGTCAACATCTTTACCCGCTATCGGGAGGCCCTGGACGGACTCCGCCACGGCCGGCCCCCCGGAGAAGAAGACCTCCGGCGACTCGCCGAGCTCGAAGCCACCACCGACATCGACTTCATCCTCAAAGACCTCCAGGCCCTGGCCCGCGAGAGCCGGGAGGGAGCCGAGCGCGTCCAGGCCGTGGTGCTCGACCTGCGCAACTTCAGCCGACCGGACGAGGGCGAAGTCCAGAACGTGGACCTGGTCAGTGGCCTCAAGAGCACACTCGCCCTGCTGCGTCCTGAACTCAAGCACCGCATCACTCTGGAACTGGACCTCAGGCCCCTGCCCCACATCCAGGGAAACGCCGCCCAACTGAATCAGGTGGTCATGAACCTGCTCATGAACGCAGCCCAGGCCATCGAGGGAGAAGGGACCATCCGCCTGGCGACCCAGCCCACGCCAACGGGCGTCAGGCTGACCGTCAGCGACAGCGGCCGGGGCATCGCCCAGGAGCACCTCAACAGGATTTTCGACCCGTTCTTCACCACCCGCAGGGGACACCGCGGGATGGCTGGGGGGACCGGTCTGGGGCTCTCCATTGCCCACGCTATCGTCAAGCGCCACGCCGGCACCATCGAAGCGGAAAGTACGCCCGGCGAGGGAACCACCTTTACCATCGACCTGCCCCTGGCCGGCTACCAGTCCAATAGACCCGTAGCACCGGAGCCGACAGACACACAGCCCCACTCCCCACCACCGCCGACCGCCAAGGAAAGCGAAAAGCAGCAGGACCATCCCAGCAGCAAGGAGGCGACACCATGAGTCTGGCGTCCCAGCCGCGTCAGCCGGAGCCCGCCATCGAGGGAAGAACCCCGGCGCGGCCTCACCGGGGCGAGAGCCCCGCGGAGCAGTTCGGCTCCCTGCCCCTGCCCGGTCAGGACGGAGCCGCTCGTGAGCGGGCCCCCATCCTCATCGTTGACGACGAGCCCCACGTCATCGCCTCACTCCAGAGGCTGCTGCGGAGCGAGCCCTACCGTGTCCTCTCCGCCACCGACGCCAGCCAGGCTCTGGACATCATCCGTCAGGAGTCCGTGCAGTTGGTGATGTGCGATCAACGGATGCCCGGCATGACGGGTGCCGAGCTGATGCAGCAGGTCAAAGTGACCCGTCCCGACGTGGTGCGGATTATCATCACGGGCTACCTGGACGTGAACGCCGCTGTCGAAGCCGTCAACAAAGGGGAGGTCTTCCGCTTCGTCACCAAGCCCTGGAACGACGACGAAGTCCGGCTCATCATCCGCCAGGCCGTCGAGCACCACCGCCTGCTCCGTCAGAACCGGGAACTGCTCGAACAGGTCAACACCCAGAACCGGGAACTCCGTCAACTCACCCGCCAACTGGAGCGTCGGGTCGCCGAGCGCACCCAGGAGATCGAGCACAAGCGCGACGAACTCCGAGCCAGTTACTTCTCCACCATCCAGGCCCTGGCCGCCGCCGTCGAGGCCAAGGACCCCTACACCCGTGGCCACTCGGAAAGCGTGGCCCGCTACGCCTCGCGCATCGCCCGGGCCCTCTCCGTCACCGGCGACGACCTGGAAGGGGTGCGGGTGGCGGGCATCCTCCACGACATCGGCAAATTGATCCTGGATAGCACCCTGCTCTCCAAGACCACCGACCTGGAACCCTACGAGTGGGAACTCATTCGCGAGCATCCCAAGGTAGGAGCCAGGATTCTCAAGCCGGCCGTGCTTCCCTGGCCTGTCGTCCCCCTGGTCTACCACCACCACGAACGCTACGACGGCTCCGGCTATCCCGACGGCCTCAAAGGCGATGACATCCCCTTGGGCGCCCGCATCCTCGCCGTCGCCGACTCCTTCGACGCCATGAACTCCGACCGCAGTTACCGCCCCCGGCTCTCGCAGCGAGAGATCCTGCGGATCCTGGAGGACGGCGCCGGGCTGCTCTTCGACCCCGAGATCGTCCGCGCCTTCCTCAGCCTGATCAAAAAAGACCTCATCAGCGCCTGACCACCCCCAGCTCCCAGCCTACGGCCGGCGCAGGTCGCACACGGGAACGACTAGGGAACGGTCTACCAGGTGGCGACCTTGTCGCTGACACTCGCACCGACCCGCCCCTGGTAGCGCGCGCACTATTCCCGCATTCTGATTTCGCAGAACTGGCGAGTCTCGGCTGACTGGCGGGCCCAGAGGCAGGTGAGGGCGCTGAGGATACCGGCGGAGATGGGGGTGCGGCTCGGCCGGCCCTCCTTCATGGCCATCAGGAAGTCGTGACACAACTCGCGGTCGCCACCGAAGTGCGACATGCCGCCGCTAAAGTCAATGGTTTCCACTGCTGGCTTCTGGTGCATGTAGACCTTGATCCAGTTCTGGTACCAGTCGAAGTGGATGGTGCCCTTGTAGCCGTAGAGTCTTGCCCCCCGACGGGCGGCCTGGTTGCGGGCGTAGAAGTTCTGGGTGTAGGAGCACTGGGCCCCGTTCTCATATTCAACGATGCAGTTGCCCAGGTCCTCGTTTCTGATCTGGTCGCCGAAGAGACACATCCGCCGATCGCTCTTGGTCACCCGCTCACCCCGGAAGCGCTCGTGGAAGAGCCGGAAGGGACCTTCCGGGCAGGCGTCGCGCTCCTCACAGGTGACGCAGCGGTAGTCATTGGGCATGGGCTTGTGAACGGTGTTCGCGCGCCCGTAGATGCGCTGGGCCTTCATGGCGCAGATCCACCGGGGCCGCTGGTCCAGCAGGTAATAGACGTAGTCCAGGTCGTGGGTGGCCTTCTGGAGGAAGAGGCCGCCGACCTCGTCGTAGTTCCGGTACCAGCCGCAGTAGTAGCCACTCCCGTAGGGGACATCGTTGAAGGCAACGACGTGCTCGACGCTTCCGACCTGACCCGAGTCGATGATGTCCTTGACCGTCTTGACGATGGGGCTGACCCGGAGCGGGAAGGAGACCACCACCGGCGCGGTGACGTCTTTGTAAGCGTCGTCGAGCGCCTTCACCTGCTCGAAGGTGATGGCCACGGGCTTCTCCAGAAACAGCGGGATGTCGTAAGGAGCCACCTTGCAGGCCATCTCCGTGTGGAGGTAGCAGCGTGTGCCGATCATCACCCCGTCCAGTTCCGACCTTTCCAGCATCTCCTCGGCCGAAGTGAAGAAGGCCGCGTCCTCGAGGAACTGGTCTTCTTTGGCCTTGATCTCGTCGGCCCGGGGGTCGGCGATGGCTACCACCTTGTATGGTATGTCATATATCCCCATCGTCCTGGCCATGCCCGAGACTCGGCTGCCGTAGCCGATGATTCCCACCTTGAGCATCGGTTCCCCCTCCTTTCACAGCACGAAGGTTGACTGAGACAAAACGGTGGGGCATTTTCCCCTTGGCCGCGCAGGAAAAGCAAGTGGAATCCGGCGGGCCACCCGCCGGCTGGCGGGCGCTCGCCGGCTACCCGCCCTGGGCGGGGTCGAAGGGCTCGACCTCACAGGTGACTCCGGCAGAAGGCACGGGCACGATAAGCTGCGCGTGGGGGTAGGAGGCCATGACCCCCTCAACAATGGGGTGCCCCCTGAGCGCGCCCGTTGACTGACCGGCGAAGTCGGGATGGAGCAGCAGGATGGAGCCACCACCACCGGCGCCGGCCAGTTTGACCCCCCAGGCGCCGGCTTGGCGGGCCAGGTCGATGGCCTCGTCCATGCGCTCACCCGAGGCGCCCGCCTGCTGCTGGATGGTGTGGTTCTCGTTCATCAGGCGGGCGAAGGTGCGCCAATCCTGGGTGAGGAGCGCCCGCTTTCCCAGGCGAGCCAGTTCGGCAATCCGCCGATAGCCTCGCCTGAGCACCGGGTCACCCTCCAGCCAGCGGTCGCGCACCGGCTTCAGGACGTGGCCGGAGACCCGCCTGAGCCCGGTGGAGACGACCACGAAGGGCAGCTCCCCCACCAGGTGCCCCAGCGGCTCGATGGTGGCAAAGAGCTCCTGGTCCAGGGTGCGGTAGAACTCCTTGCCCCGGAAGTCCATGCAGTTGAGCCCCCCGAAGACGGTCATGTACTGGTCCTGGTAGCCACACTGGACCTCGAGGAAGTGCAGTTCGACGGTGCGCACCATCTCGGCCAGCAGGTGGCGGTACTGCGGGTGGTCGGGCGCCGGTTCGTCGCCCAGCAGGCGCAGTGCCCCGGCCAGCAGGCTGGAAAGGACAGCCGTGGAACCGGCCAGCCCGCACTGGACGGGCACATCGGTACGAATGTGGACGTGGGCTTTGAGTCGGTCGCGACCGAGGAAGCGGGCCACCGCCCGCACGACGTCCAGCCCGTCGTCGGCCAACTGGAGGTCGGCGGGCGAGCGGAACTCGGCCGACCTCTCGGTGAGGGGCTCGGCCTCCGCGCCCCGGGGGTCGTCCGAGCGGTCCTGGGGGTGACCCGCTAACTCGACGGTGGCAGTGAGGACATCACTGGGCTCGAGGGTCGCCGTCGCCCGCTGGGGGATGGAGCAGGAGATGACGGTGCCTCCATAGCCGTCCGTGGGGTTGCCCAGAATGCCGGCCCGACCCGGAGCCGAGGCCACCACCCTCCCGCCGGCCGGCGGGTCGGGACCGTCAGCCTGGTGAACGGCCTTCACCGCAACAGGTCCTCCATCTTCTGATAGAGATGCTGACGCAGGGTGTAGCCGTACTTCTCGTCGGCCAGGGCGAAGTCGACGAAGGCCCGGAAGTAACTCTCGAAGTTGCCGATGTCGTAGCGGCGCTCCTCCGGACCCAGCATAACACAGACCACCTTCCCGCCCTGCCGAAGGAGCAGCCGCAGGCTGTCGGTAAGGTAGACCTCACCGTCGGCCGCGGGCACGGTGCGGTCGATGGCGGCGAAGATGCCCGGTGCCAGCGCGTACCGGGAGGCGACGGCCCAGCGGCTGGGGGCTTCGGCGGCGGTGGGCTTCTCCACCAGGTCCTCGATGGCGAACCATTCGGCCTCCCGGTCGACGGTCCCCGCGGGCCTGACGATGCCGTAGCGATGGATCTCCTCCTCGGTCACCTCCTCCACGGCGATGGTGGCCGCGGCTCCGGTCTCCAGGTGCGCCCGCACCATGCGCCTCAGCAGGGGCTCCTCGCCGCCACTGGTGATGATGGTGTCACCGTGGGCTACCACGAAGTGCTCGTCGCCGACGAAGTCGCGGGCCTGACGGATGGCGTCGGCCTGACCGGCCTCGCTGGACTGGCGCACGTAGAAGAAGGAGACGTCCATCTCCTCATAGTCCAGTTCCTCCACCAACTCGCTTCGGCCTCCGCCGGCGAGTTTGCGCACCAACTCCATGTCGCGGTCGAAGTGGTCCTCGATGGAGGTCTTCTTTCGGCCGGTGACGAAGAGGATCTCCCGAAGGCCGGCCTGCTCCGCCTCCTCGACCACGTACTGGACCACGGGCTTTCGGCCCACCGGAAGCATCTCCTTGGGCTGGCTTTTGGTCACGGGGAGCAACCTGGTCCCCGCCCCGGCCACCGGTATCACCACCTTGCGAATCTCCATCTGGGTTCTCCTCGTGGCTTTCTCACCGCTCCATACGGACTCGTATGAGCAGGTGACGCGTGTGACTCAGCACAGGAACGGATGTGTCCGTAGTATGCTCGCCGCTGCGTGGGCTGTCAACCGTCGGCTGCCCTCTGGTCCAAAGGTGCGGGGGGCTCAGTCCTGCTGTTCCCGCTCTCGACTGGACAACAGGACCACGTCTCTCAACTGTTCGAGGCCTTGAGCCTGCAACCATCGCACCTCGAACTCCGGCTCCCGGACCAGGCGCGCGATGGTCATCAGCGCGCGAAGGTGATAGTTCCTTTCGTCAAGCGAGCCCACCAGGACGAAGACGGTTCGTACGGGCTGATGAAGTTCGGAGAACACGATGCCCGCTTTGCAGCGGACGAGCAGGAGTTCGAACCGGCGCTCACCATCGACGATGACGTGGGGGATGGCCAACCCAGGCTGGACCACCGTGCTGGACTGCTGCTCCCGTTCCAGGAACAACTCATACAGACGGTCTTCCTCCACATCCAATCGTGCGGCAAGCGCGGCCGAGACCCGACGGAACAGTTCTTTCGCCGGGATGGACTCGTCGATGTCGAGGATAGCACACCCCTCGACGAGCCGGTCAAAACGGTCCAGGGCCCCGCCATCCCGGCGCAGGGATATGTTCCTGAGTTCTTCTTCCAACCCGGCCCGCTGGATGGGTTTGGAGGTGATCGTCTTGACCAGGTAGACAATCGCGGACTCGCGGTCGATACGCCAGCGCACGTAGCCGAGGTACCAGAGGGACGCCAACAAGGCGAGCGCCCCGGTCAAGAGCAGCGGCACCCTGCCCATCTCGACGATCAGGAAGCCGTAGACGGTAATCGCGCCGATCTGAAGCCAGGGGCAGAGGGGAGCCCTGAAGGTGGGACGGTAACTCTGAAAGCCGGTCTGGCGCATGATGATGACCGCCACGTTCATCAGGATGAACATGAGGATCATCACGGTAGAGGCGGTCTTGACCAGGTTCTCAATGGACAGCACAGCGATTACCAGCATGGCAACCGCGGCGGTCAGGATGATGGCGATGTGCGGGGTCTTCAACCGCCTGTTGGTCCTGGAGAAGACCGCCGGCAGCAGCCCGTCCCGGCTCATGGCCATCGGTGTCCGCGAGGCGGAGAGGATGCCCGCATTGGCGGTGGTGGCGAAGGCCAAGAAGGCGCCCAGGCTTATCAACACACCTCCCGCGGTTCCCATGGAGGCTTGCCCCCCGAGGGTGAGGGGGACGAGAGAGCCGGACAGATGCTCCGGGTCCACCGTGCCCACCGTGACGAAGACAACAACCATGTACAGAACCATCACCACGCCAAAGGCCAGGAACATCCCCAACGGGAGATTCCTTTGCGGACGACGGACCTCCTCGGAAACGTCCACCACCTTGGTCAAGCCGCCGAAGGAGATGAACACCAGCCCGGCAACGGCCAAAACCGACTGCAGGCCAAAAGGCATGAACGGGTGATACCGGGGTACTTCGACGGCGGGCGCCCCCGCTACCACGTAGAGAGCCAGGATGGCCAGCAGTCCGAACACCAGCACGATCTGCAGCCGACCCGTGCCCTTGACGCTGAGGACGTTCAGCACGGCAAAGCACGCACACGCCGACATGGCGATGACCTTGACCGTCCATTCCCCGGCCCCGGGCACCAGCAGGGTCCCCAGGGCTCCTATGCCCACGAGGGCGAAGCTCACCTTGAGAGTTAGGGACAGCCAAGCGCCCAGACCGGCCAGTGTCCCGGCCAGGGGACCGAGGCTGCGTTCGATGAAGAAGTAACTCCCACCCGACTTGGGCATGGCCGTGGCAAGTTCGGCCTTGGCAAGCACGGTGGGAATCATGACCAGCCCGGCCAGGCCGTAGGCGAGGAGGACGGCCGGGCCCGCCTTTGCGAAGGCGATCCCGGGCAACACAAAGAGCCCTGAACTGATCATCGCCCCGGCGGCGATGCTGAAGACGCCCAGAAGCCCCAGTTCCTTCTTCAGCATCAGACTAACCCCGCAGGTCACACGTCGCACGTCACAGGTCGCAGGTCAGGCGTCTGCGACTTGGGACCAATCAGGAAATGACCCCCTCACGCCGATCCCCGGACCCCCGTCGCCGACCGCCGGTGCTGGTACTGACGGGCCTGGTGGACGAAGGCCTCCAGGCGGTTGAGGATGGAGGCTTCGCGCTGGCCGTCGTAGGCGATGGAGATGACGGGGATGTGGTCGTGCTCCTTCCGCATCCGCTTGAGGATGCCGCTGACGATGGTGCCGGGCATGCAGGTGAAGGGCATGACGTTAACGACGCCGGCGGCGTTCTGGTGATAGTATTCGACGGCCTTGCCCACCGATAGGATGGCTTCACCTTCAAAGGTGTCGTCGAGGTAGAGGTTCCCATAGTCGATGGTGTGCTGAATGGGATGCTCCAGCAGGCCCGCGACCCGGTTGTCATCAGGCAGGTCCCGGGTGAGGCCCTCCAGCATCCGAGCCACCCGCCGTTCCAGCCAGCGCTGCAGCCTGTCCTTGAACAGGTTGAGTAAATACCCCCGGATGTCGCGGTCGATGCGCATGTCGCGCTCGCGGGTCCAGTTGATGTAGTACATCCACTCGCGGAAGGACGCTAAGTCGCACTCGGCCCCCAGCGCCTCCAACTGACGGATGAGGTTGTTGTTGCTGAACTCGTGGCTGCGGACGTAGATCTCACCCACGATGCCGATGAGGGGCTTCAGTTCGGAGCGGTGCTGTTCGATATCGCCGTACTCCGCCACCACCTGGCGGAGGTTCCCCTTGAGACGATCATGCTCAACGCCGTCGCTCACCAGGTCGACGGCGCGCTGGAACCAGCCGTCCGTCCGGCCCGGCTCCACCTCGTAGGGACGGGTGGCGTAGAGCACCCGGTAGAGCATATCCACCGCCGCGCACCCCTTCCACCCCGGTACCGTCGGGTCGCTCTTCATCTGGCGGAAGTCGTCGTAGAAGGACTTCCCCTGGTTGGGACTGACGATGGGCACCTCGGGGTAGCCCAGTTCGTCAAGGATGAGCCGGTGCAGCGTGTGGTAGTGACCGAACCGGCAGGGCCCGGACCCCGAGGGCATGAAGAACGCTGTACGGTCGGGGTCGAAGTCAGGCTGAAGCACCATCTTGACCATGTCACCCGTGGTGACGATGGCGGGCAGGCATTCCTTGCCCAGGGTATGTCGGCGGCCCAGTTCCAGGCTGTCTTCGTCGGACTCCGGTATGACCTCGGCGGGGAGCCCGGATCGACGGAACGCTGCGGCCAGGGCGTGGGCGTGTTCGGCCATGTGGGGTATCCAGAGGGTCCGGGAGTCGCTTTGGGTCGTGACGTAGGGAGGCGCCACCGGCTCACCCGCCTCCTCCACGCCGGCGTTAGCCAGGCTGTCCAGGAAGGCCTCACAGCGGGTGATGATGCCGGCGTCGGCCGAGTGTTCGTCGATCTCCAACTGCAAGGCGGGCTTGCGGCCCATGACCCGACGGAAGAAGGTGGTCAGAAAACTGTCGGGGCCACAGCCGAAGTTGGTGATGTAGACCGAGTGCAGGAGCGGGTTCTGGCGTATGATCTTGGCCGCGGCCAGGATGCGCTGACCGTACTTCCAGAACATGTTGCGCCAGTCCCCGCTGATGTCCACGTCGGTCAGGGGCAGGAAGTCCATGGGGATGGCCAGCACCCCTAAGTCGCGCAGTTTCTTGGGCAGGTCCAGGTTCAGCCCCCGGTCGCAGCCGTTGTACGGACGGGACACAACCACCAGAGCGCGATCTTCCTCCGTGAGCCCCTCCAGGATCTCACGGCCCCGCTCCCGCCGGCGCCGACGGAAGCGCTCCTGGGCCGCCTTGGCCTCTTTGAGCGCCTGACGCACCCGTGCCCGACCGAAGCCCAGTTCCCGGCCCATCTCGGTCATGGAGCGTTCCAGGTCCGGGATGCCCCGGTCGAAGTGAACGACCGGCCGCAGCAGGTCGGCCTTGGTCTTGGAGAAATCGATGGCGGTCTGGACGAAGTAGGGGATGGTCTGGACGTAGGGGCAGACGTAGTGGGTGTCCTGGCCGACGGAGTCAGGGAACATGTTGATGGTGGAGGGCAGGAAAAGGTAGTCCACCCCCGCATCCAGGAGTTCCAGGATGTGCCCGTGTATCACCTTGACCGGGAAGCAACTCTCGGCGGCCACCGTCTCCACCCCGGTGCCGATGATCCGCTTGTTGGTCACCGGGCTCAGGAGCACGTTCAGGCCCAGAGCCTCGAAGAAGGCCCGCCAGAAAGGGAAAAGTTCGTGGAAGAAGAGCGCCCGGGGCATCCCGACGGTGGGTCGGTCGGGAATCGCAGAGGTCGGAGACCCAACCGTCCGCTTGAGGTCGTAGCCTTCCAGGAGGAACTCCTCCCGCTCACTGAAGAGGTCGGGCAGGTGGGCGCCGAGGCTCTTCTTTTTCTTGAGGTTGTACTTGTCGCACCGGCTGCCGTAGAAGAGCGGCTCCTCGCCTTCGATGGTGACCTTCTTCACTTCACAGTTGTTGGGACAGTCGCCGCACTCGAAGCTCTCAATCTCGTAGTGGCGGTCACGGAGGTCGAAGCCGCGGAAGCTGGTTTCGGCCTCGGTGCCTTTCGCTTGCTGGTGCTCCATCGCTAAGATCGCCGCCCCGATGGCCCCGGTCACGTCGTGGTGGAGGGGGACGATGACGGGTTTTCCCGTCACCTTCTCAAAGGCCGCCACCACGGCCCGGTTGGCAGCCACGCCACCCTGGAAAAAGATGCGGCTGCCGACCCGGCGATGCCCCACCACCCGGTTCAGGTAGTTGTAGACGATGGAGTAGGCCAGCCCGGCGCACAGTTCGTCCACGCCGGCCCCCCACTGCTGGTAGTGGACCAGGTCGCTTTCCATAAACACGGTGCAGCGCTCGCCCAACCTCACCGGGGCCCTGCTCGAGAGGCCCAGTCGGCCGAACTCCTCGACGATGTTGATGCCCAGCCGTTCGGCCTGCTCCTCCAGGAAACTGCCGGTGCCCGCGGCGCAGGCGTAGTTCATGGCGAAGTCCACCACTACGCCGTTCTCCAGAGAGATGTACTTGGAGTCCTGGCCACCGATCTCGAAGATGGTATCGACCTCGGGGTCGATAAGGGCGCTGCCGGTGGCCTGGCTGGTGATCTCGTTGCGGACCACGTCGGCCCCCACGAAGTCACCGGTCAGGTAGCGTCCCGAGCCGGTGGTGCCCACACCCCGGATCTCCACTCGATCCCCAACCTTTTCATACACCTCACGCAGCCCCTGCTGGATGGCCTCCAAGGGTCGGCCGGCCGTGGGCAGGTAACTCTTGGCCAGGAGACGCTTCTCCTCGTCGATGACCACCACGTTGGTCGACAGGCTCCCCACGTCCACACCCAGGTAGGCGACCACCGGGCTGCCTGCCGGCGGGGGCTGCTCGGGCTCACCCAGGTAGTGACGCTCACTCGGGACGCCCAGGAACTCCAGCGGTTCCAGAACGTGGTCGCCGAGTTCGGGTGGCTTGGCCACTTCGGCCGCCAATGCCCCGGTGCCCCCGTAGGGGGCCTCCACACCCTCGTCCAAGGCCGAAAGCACCGCCCCGATGGCCCCGGTCGAGCGGTGGTAGGGCGGGATCACCAACTCCCCAGGCTCCAGACCGAACACCTCGGTGAAGGCCCACACCACGCCCTGGTTGGAGGCTACGCCGCCCTGAAAGGCGATGGGGCGGGTGAACTCCGTAGCCTTGCCCAGGTTGCTTTTGAGGTTCCGGGCCAGGGCGAAGCAGAGACCGGCGACGATGTCGTAGTCGGGGGTGGCCTGCTGCTGCAGGTGGATCATGTCGCTCTTGGCGAAGACGGAGCAGCGCCCGGCCATCCGGGGCGGATGCTCGCTCCTGAGGGCCAACTCACCGAACTCGGTCTCGATGTCGAGTTCGAGGCGGGAGGCCTGCTGGTCGAGGAAACTGCCGGTACCCGCGGCGCAGATGGTGTTCATGGCGAAGTCCTCGACCACCAGCCGACCGCTGGTCTCATCGGGCTTGAGGAAGATGAGTTTGGAGTCGGCCCCGCCCATCTCGATGACCGTGCGCACCTCCGGGGCCAGGTGCTCCACCGCCCGGGCCTGAGCCACCACCTCGTTGACGTAGTGCGCCCCCAGGAGCCCGGCGATCTCACCCACCCCGGCTCCGGTCGCAGCGATGGTGCCCAGACGCTCCCGGCCGAACGCTTCTTCAGCCTGCTTGAGCACGTCGAGCGCCGCCGACATGGGCCGGGCGCGGTGACGGACGTACCACTCCCGCAGCACCTCACCCGCGGGCGTGAGCGCCACCAACTTCACGCTCACTGAGCCCACGTCCAGGCCCAGGTGCACGGGCCTCCCGGCCCGCACCTCGGCCTTAAGCGCCCCACCGTTGCTCATATCTGCGCAGCCTCCGGCCGGAGCCCCCGTGCCCGCCGACCGGCGGGTTCAGGTAGCAGGGACATCCGTAGGTTTGGCCGTCCGGTTATGGGTCCCCTGCGGGTGCTCACCCCACACTACCACTCCCGGGTGACCACCCCCGGGTGAACGAACTATCCTGCCCCCAGGCGATGAGCCATAATGCTACCGCCGCGGGCGCGGGCCTGTCAAACATATTCGGCCTCCGCCGGCGGCGTCCGTCATCCCGCAGCAGCCACTTTTCCCTTGACCGCGCCGAACCGGACGCCTACAAGAAACTCACCGAGAATGGCCCGTGTTTCCGCCCAGCGGGAGGTGAGATGGCTCTTGAGGGATACCTCGAGTACCAACGGCGCGAGTTCTGCAAGGACGTACGCTGCCCGGTGCAGATGGAACTCATGACCAAGTCCGAAGGCTCCCAGGAGTACGAACGGCTCAGGCAGACCTGCCGGGAGGCGTGCCGATACACCACCTGGCAGTTTCACCACTGGCTTATCGACAAAGGGTACCTCATCGTCCGGGCCGCCGAGCGGGCCGAATCACAGGGGGAGGAGTAACATGGATTGGGGAATGGCAAATCGACTGTCCCGCATCATTCAGCCCAAGAGCGGCCGGACGGTGATGCTGGCCGTGGACCACGGCTACTTCCTGGGCCCCACCTCCGGTCTCGAAGATGCAAGGAAGACCATTACGCCACTGCTCCGTTACGCCGACTCCCTGATGCTCACCCGTGGAGTTTTGCGCAACTGCGTGGACCCCAAAGGCGCTCCCCCCATCGTCCTTCGGGTCTCGGGCGGGCAGAGCATCTTGGGGACCCTGTCCGACGAGGCGCGTACGGTGGCCATCGAGGACGCCATCAGGCTCAACGTGGCCGCCATGGCGCTGTCCATCTACGTGGGCTCACCTCACGAAAGGCAGACGCTCCTGGCCCTGACCGACCTCATCGACGACGGCCAGAAGCATGGCATCCCCGTTCTGGCGGTGACGGCCGTGGGCAAGGAGATGGCCCGCGACGCCCGCTACCTGGGGCTGTGCAGTCGCATCGCCGCCGAGTTGGGTGTCCAGATCGTGAAGACCTACTTCTGCGAGGACTTCGAGAAGGTGGTGGCGAGTTGTCCGGTGCCCATCGTCATCGCCGGCGGAAAGAAGCTCGAGGAGCGGGCGGCACTTGAGTTGGCCTACAACGCCGTCCAGGCCGGTGCCGTGGGCGTGGACATGGGCCGAAACATCTTCCAGTCCGACTCCCCCGTGGGAATGATAAAGGCCGTGCGCTCTATCGTCCACAGGAAGGCCTCAGTGGACGACGCCTACGACATCTACCAGAGCAGCAAGAAGTAACCTGTAGCAGTTATCTCCAAGTATTGGGGGGCGAGTGGCAGGCCCGGGCCGGCCTGAGAGAGCCGAGAAGGAACGCCTTTCTTCAAGTCTCCGTGGAACCGCCATGCGCGTGGCCATGTACTACAACAACCGTGACCTGAGGCCGGAGGAGATGCCCACGCCTGAGCCCGGTCCGGGCGAGGTGCTCATCCGCATCATGGCCAGTGGCATCTGCGGGAGCGACGTGCTGGAGTGGTACCGGATCAAGGCCGCCCCCCGGGTGTTGGGCCACGAGATCGGTGGTGTCATCGTCGAGGTCGGCGATCCTACGGATCCGCTGGACGGGGTCGAAGGTGGGGTCTCCGACCTCTTCGATTGGCAGGTGGGTGACCGCGTCTTCGCCACCCACCACGTGCCCTGTAACACCTGTCACTACTGCCTGGCCGGACACCACACCGCCTGCGAGACGCTGCACCACACCAACTTCGACCCTGGGGGGTTCGCCGAGTACGTCCGAGTTCCCGCCCTGAACGTGGACCGGGGGATGCTTCGGCTTGCGGACGAGGTGTCCTTCGAGGAGGCCACCTTCATCGAGCCACTGGCCTGCGTGCTGCGGGGTCAGCGCCTGGCGAACCTGCAACCAGGCCAGACGGTGGTGGTGTTGGGAAATGGCATATCGGGAGCGTTGCACATCAAACTGGCTGCGGCCCGAGGAGCCGGGCGCATCCTGGCCACCGACATCAGCGACTACCGCCTGAAGCGGGCCCCGGAGTTCGGAGCGGACCTTGCTATCCATGCCCAGGAGAACGTCGCCGACAGGCTCAAGGAGATGAACGACGGTCGGCTGGCTGACCTGGTCATCGTCTGCACCGGGGCGCTCTCAGCCTGCCGAGAGGCCCTCGACCTCATCGACCGCGGCGGGAAGGTGCTCTACTTTGCGGTGCCCGAGCCCGGGGTGGAACTGCCTCTGCCCATCGCCGAGCTCTGGCGCAACGAGGTGACCCTGATGACCTCCTACGGAGGCGCGCCGGGTGACCTCGCCCAGGCCCTGGAACTGATCCGCTCCCGGCGGGTGCAGGTGGCCGACATGATTACTCACCGCCTGCCCCTGGCCGAGACCGGGCGGGGATTCCAACTGGTGGCCGAGGCGGGGGAATCGCTCAAGGTCATCGTCGAGCCCCAGCGCTGAGCGGGAGCGAGGCTACTCGGGGGCGACGGGGCCTCTACTCAGCAGTTCTTCCACATGCTGCGCCAGTTGGGGCCAGTCGAAGGGCTTCAGCACGTAGTCGTCGCACCCAGCGTAGCGGCCCAGGTGCTTGTCGCGCTCGCCAGCCTGCACGCTGCACAGGATGACGGGAATCTGCTCAACCCGGCTCTGCGAGAAGCGCTTGAGTTTGGCGCAGACCAGGTAGCCATCCTGGTCGGGCATCTCGACATCGAGGATGACCAGGTCCGGCCGCTGGTGGGGGATGAGTTTCAGGGCCTCCTCAGCCGTCTCCACACACTGCGCCTGGTAGCCCCACTCCCGCAGACGCGCCACCACCTGGGCCCGGAGTTCGGGCTCGTGGTCAATCACCAATACCTTCTTCGCAGGTTCAACCATCGGCAGCACCTCCGAAGTTCCGGGCCTCGATGTCCTGCACCTTCCTGAGCCGGGGGGTGTGCCGACCACCATCAAAGGACACTGTCAGCCAGTAGCGGAGGAGGTCCAGAAGCACCTCGGGCGCGAGGGTGCGCGCCCCCAGGCAGAGGACGTTGGCATCGTTGTGGCTTCGGGCGACCTCAGTGCTGTAGCGGTCCCAGACCACCGCCGCCCGCACCCCCGGAAACTTGTTGGCCACGATGCTCATGCCGATGCCCGTCCCGCAGATGAGCACACCCCGATCGGCTTCACCGGCGGAGACCGCGGCGGCCACCCGCTCACCGTAGTCAGGGTAATCACAGGGTTCCGGTGAGTCGGTCCCCATGTCGGTCACCCGGTGGCCCAACTGCTGCAGCCGGGCTACCACCGCACCCTTGACCTCGTAGCCCGGGTGGTCACTCCCCACCGCTACTTTAAGAGGGATTTGAGGTTGAGGCTCAGTCGGCTCCTGATCCGGTTCGCACATTTGCGGTAGACGGTGACGTCTCCTCCAATCGGGTCTGCGATGTCCAGCACCACCGTGCGCTGGCGGGCTTCGGGGACCAGGCCCACCACGCGCTTCAGGTGACTTTCGGTCATGACCACGATGCGGTCGGCGTGCTCCACCATCTCCCGCTCCAGGACCGTGGAGAGGTGCCCACTGATGTCGCCTCCCATCTCCCGGATGACCTGGACGGCCTCGGGCGTGGCCCCGGCGAACCCACCGAAGGTCCCGGCCGAAGTCACAGTATAGCCAGCGCGCTCCACCTCGTCTATGGGAATGTCCAGCCGGTCGGCGATGAGTTCCCTGAGGATGAAGGTGGCCATGGGACTACGACAGCAGTTGGCGGTGCACACGATAAGGATGACCTCACTCGCCGAGCGCTGAACCTTCTCTTCACTGAAGACGCCCAAGCGCAGGATTTCGTACCGGTCCCCGTCGACCTTGGCCACCGTCGAGGCCTGAGCGAACTGACAAGGCCCACTGTCGATGAGGCAGGGGATGCGCCCGTCAAAGTACTCAAGCACACCCTGGGCGTCGACTGCCGGTGGTTCCCCCGTGGGGTTGGCGCTCGTCCCCACGACCCGGGCCCCGACCCGGCGGAGGAAGGCCCGGGCCACGCCGTGATTTGGCACCCGGTAGCCCACGAACGCCCCATCTCCGCTCGGTAAGACCAGCGTCAGTGGCCCAGGCCAGCACCGCCGAATCAATCGGCGGGCGACCCGGGAGACTTGCGCAGCTTCCTCCGCCAGGGCCGCCGGGTCAGGCAAGTGTATGGTGAAGGGATGCTCCTCGGCCCGGCCTTTGAGTTCTCGGAGCCTGGCAAGAGCCCCTTCGTCGTCAGCCAGGGCTGCCAACCCGTACACGGTCTCCGTGGGGAACCCCACCACCTCCCCCGCGCGCACCAACTCCGCTGCTTCGGTGAAATGGACTTCCTCGATGGATTCTGCGTCGAGGCTGATAACCTTGGTTTCCACGATCCTTCCCTCGACCCGCACCGCCTCTCAGCCGCATTGAACCACCACATTGCCTGGAGGTCAAGCGCCGGTGGGGCGCGGTCGGCGAAAGCCAAGACGCGAGAGAATGGACAGCCACGCGGCCGCGACCCAGCAGACGTGTTGTCGCCGGAGAGCGCGCAGAGACGGCACTGCTCAGCGACGGGCTACTCCTTCTCAGGCATGAAGCGCTGGGGCTGGATCTCCTGGGTCAGGGGCCGGTCGATGAGGACCTTACCGGACCCGTCTTTGATGGTGATGTGACCGGCGGGGTCACCTTCGGTAGCGAAGGTCACGACGCAGGTACGGCCCTTGAGCGCGGTCTCCACACCGACCTGGCCGTCGTCCCGGACCAGTGTGGCCTCGGGGGCGCGCCGGGCCCCGGCACCGGCAGCGTGCAGCACGTGAAGGAAGTAGTCCTCCGTTCGGGCTGAGCCGGGGTAAACCTCGACCCGCCAGGCGCCGGGCTCTTCGGCTTTTTCGGGATTCGGCGGCGGGTAGTTCTTGCCATCGACCCAGAAGCCCTTCCCTGGGCCGCCCACGAGTTCGATGCGTGCGTCCTCAGGGAGGAGCGTCTGGGAGATGAGTCGGCCCTCACCTTCGGTGATGACGGCCGTCCGACCGGCCAGCGTCGGCTGGTTCACGGCGTGCAGCAACCAACGCTTGGTGAACTGAGCCTTGGTCGAGGTCACCCGGTCGAAGATGACGAACCGGTCCGGAGGCAAGTAGACCATCTGCCTGGTGAAGAGTTTTATCTTGTGGGGGCTGTAGGCCTTGGTAGCGTCGCCACAGGCGTAACTGTAGTGGTCGTTGGTCTCGAAGGCGACGATGCCGTCAATCATAAGGTGGGAGCCGGGATGGTAGGCGCCATGCTGGCTGTTCTTGGGGTCGTCACCGCTGACCTTTCGCAGTGCACCACGGTACTGGCCGCCGTCGTTGGCGTACCCGCCAGTTTCCTCGTCGGGGTCGTAGACGGTGATGGTGTTGTGGGCGATGGTCTGAGTGAAGTAGTTGCGCAAGTGGCCACCGGGGCCGCGCTGATACACGCCACTATCGATGGCCAGAGCCCCCATCTTGGTGATGATGAGCTCATTTTCGTCAGCGTGGCGATGGCCGAAGGAGCGGAAACTCTGGCACTTGAGCACCCCGAAGGTCGCATCCTTGTCCCAGCCGCTGCGGAAGACCACCTGACCCACGCCCTCGAAGTGGCGGGCCATGGGCTGGCCCGGGTAGGAGAGTTCCTCCTCGGGCAGATCGGGATCGTACCACAGGATCCACTGCCAGAGGCTGGCGCAGTGGTAGGAGTATGAGTCCTTGAGCGCCTGCTCGATGTGACGGTTGGCCAGGCTCTGGACGCGCTCGTCACGGTAGCGCGAAGCCAGGAGCACCGGGAAACTCACACCCGCCCGGGGCAATCCGCTGTCATTGAAGCGCTGCTGCCTGCCATCGTGCGGGCGGGTGATCCAGATGCGCCAGTGCATGAGGTAGCGGAAGAAGTTTCCGATACTGAAGAGGTCTTCACCGGTGGCGCCACGCCAGGCCAGTACCTCCTGCGTGAACCGGCCCTGGGTGAAGCCGGCGTAGCCCGGGCCCTCGCCCCAGCCACCGTCGTCAACGGCCCACTGGTTGGAAGCGGGGATGAGCCGCTCGCGCAGTTCCCGGTCGGCCCGTTCGAACCACCCAGCCGCCTTCTCGTCGCAGATGCCGTCACCCAAGAGCGCGATACCGGCCATGAAGTAGGTAACGTTCTTAACGTAGACCTGGTTGCAGAGGTCGGAGAAGCGGTACCTCCTGGTCGTATCCTCAACGATCTGGGCGATTTCCTGGAGTTTCTTTCCGTATCGAGTACGCTCGGCAGGGGTGAGCGCGTCGTAGATGAGGTCGTAGACGATAGGCATCTCCCGGGCCACTTCCGAGGGACCGAACTCGCTCCCCTCATAGACCAGCGCAGGCAGGCCCATGCCCCCAACGGTCACCGGGCCGAAAAGGCGCTCCAAGTAGATCTTGGCCTCCTCGGCGTACTGCTCCTCACCGGTCAACTGGTAGGCTAGCCCCAGAGTCGTACCCCAGCCGCCGGCATGCCAGACCCCGCCTTCGCGCTTCTGCTTTTTGCCGATGAGGTTGTTGTGGCAGTGGCGGATGAGTTGGTCGAAGAGTTTCTTGATGCGGGGGTCGCTCTTGAC
>CBDVDV010000016.1:0-30676 GCA_965372835.1 uncultured bacterium
CGCTTCGGCGCCGACGTCTTCATCACCAAGGACTATCGTGAACTGGTCGAACGAGATGACGTCGATGCGGTGGCCGTCACCTCACCCGACTTCACCCACGAGGAGTACGCGAGCGCTGCGCTCGAGGCCGGCAAGCACGTCTTCTGCGAGAAGCCTCTGGCCATCACCACCGAGGGCTGCGACCGCATCCTCGAGGCCTGGAAGAAGGGCGGCAAGAAACTCATGGTCGGCTTCAACATGCGCTACATGCGTCACATCCGCACTATGAAGGAAATCGTCGATTCGGGCGCCATCGGCGAGGTGAAGGCGGCGTGGTGTCGGCACTTCGTCGGTGCCGGTGGTGACTTCTACTACCACGACTGGCACGCGAGGCGGGAAAACACGACGGGGCTCCTGCTTCAGAAAGCAAGCCACGACATCGACGTCATGCACTGGATCTGCGGGGCCTACTCCACGCGGGTCGTGGCCATGGGCAAACTGATGTACTTCGGTGGCGACAAACCCAACGACCTCACCTGCGACGACTGCGACGAGTGGGAAACCTGCGTCGAGGCCCAGTCCAAGGGCCACGAGCGACCCATGTGCGCCTTCCGCAAGGAGGTGGACGTCGAAGACCACAGCATGGTGCTGATGGAGTTGGCCAACGGCATCCAGGCCGCCTACCTCCAGTGCCACTTCACCCCGGATTACGAGCGTAACTACACCTTCATCGGCACCGAAGGCCGAGTGGAGAACTTCTCCCGCGAGGGGGTGGTTCGGCTCTTCACCCGGGAAACCAAGACCTGGAAGGCCTACGCCGACCGCACCTACCACGTCAAGCCCGCCCGGGGCGGTCACGGCGGCGCCGACCCGGTCATCTGTGAGGATTTCCTGGACATGGTCCAGTACGACAAGGAGCCCATCGCGACCCCGCTCGCGGGTCGGATGAGCGTGGCCACGGGCGTCGCCGCCACCCACTCCCTCCGCTCCGGAGGCATCCCCGTCGACATCCCCCCACCTGCGGACCGGCTCCGTTAGGCCTGGTGACCAAGCGCCGGTGAGGTGAAGGCTGCCCGCGTTGGGCGAGGTCGCCCCCGAGCAGCGCGCTCGGCGCCCCTCAGAAGTGGACCAATTTCCACAGTACTCCGACCGCCATAAGGATGCCCCCGTTGATGAGGCGCTCGTGGCGTTCGAGGAACCTCCAGTGCACTCGGCGGATGCCCTCACTGGCCAAGGAGACGAAAACCAGCATCAGGCCTACCGTCACCGTGAGGAAGGCAGCGGACACGGCAAGGATGCCCAGCCAGCCATGCTCGGCAGCGGGCAGATAGTACGCCTCCAGCTCAAGGCACGGTGAGAAGAACATCATCACCACCAGACCCCCCACCGTAACTGCATCCTGGGCACGGACGCCGCCGGTATGGGCTCGCCGGGCGTCAGAATGCCGCGAAGGGTCGTCGTGCTCACAATCATGGTGATGGCGCTCCGGCTCAGGATGCTCCCGGTGGTGGTGTCGTCGGCCAACGACGAGCCAGAGCCCCAGGCCCACCAGGATGGCTGGACCCACCCACTCGAAGACCGTGCTGAAACGTGTCGCCAGGGCTGAGCCCGCCAAGCCGACGGCGACACCGATGAGCACGGTGCTGGTGACGTGGGCCAGCCCACTCACGCCGGTAACTGCGAGAAGCCTCCCCCTCGACCACCCCTGCTCGCGCTGAAGGACGACGAACGGAAGCCAGTGGTTGGGAATGGCGGCGTGGAGAACGCTCAGAAGCAGCGCCCCAGCGATCAGGATGAAAAAACTCACGTCCAACTTGAATCCCTGTCTCGCCTAAGCCGATGGCAGCGGCCATGGTCCGCGGGCCCAGGAACTATTCTACCATCTCAACTTCTTCCCAGGAATGGCAGATGCGGAGTTTGCGGTCGGCTTCGGTTTCGTCCCAGTAGCGGATGGTGTTCTTGCCCGGGCTGAGTGCTGGTATGGAGAGGGGAGCTACCTGGATTTCGGTGGTGAGGAGCAGGTCACTCATCCCCACCGGGTACTCGGCCGGGTTGGAGGCGGCGAACTCGAAGCGGATGTCGTACTCGTAGATGCCTTCACGGTTCCGCTCGGCGGTGTGGAAGAGGTGACCGAAGTCCACCACTGTCGGGAGTTCCCCCACGTCGCTGGTCCACGCGGCGCCATAGACCCGCACCCAGCCTTCCTCGGCGTCTTCGCGGTCGGCGGTCCAGGCGTTCTTGATGGCGACCGTAATCCAGTCCCGGCCGCTGTGTCGACCGCGGAAGAAGGCAGCCTCGAACCGTCCGCCAACGATGACGTATGGGCTCTGCACGTGGTAGGTGAGGTGGCCCCGTCGGCGGGTCTTTTCCACTCCCGCCAGCGGGGGCTCGACGCGCAGGACCGGCCCGTCCTCGCCGCGGGCGCGGGGGATGAGGAACTCGTGCTCGAGGGCGTCCCGCTCCAGGGCTTCAGTTTTCAATTGAGGCCTGAAGATGATTTCTCCGCTGGCGTAGCGGCTGGGGGGCAGCCACCAGGCGCTGCTGGGCTTGTAATGGTCGTGGGCCCAGTAGTTGTAGAACTTCCCTGAGGGCCGCCAGGTACGTACCAACTTCTCTCCCGGGCGTAGCGTGAGGGCCATGGTGTGGTCGCTCAGGCGCCATTTGTCGTAGGCGTGCTCGTCGAAGCCCCGTCGGTCCTTCTTGAAGAGGCGCCAGAGCCCCCGGTCCTGGATCTCGCGGACGGACAGGATGTGGTTGTCGTCGGGGTCGCGGAACATCCGTCCGGTGTCGGCGTCCATCATGTGCCAGGCGCCGTCGAAGAACATCTCGCTCACCGTGTGCCCGTGGAGTTCCCATACCCGGGCCTTGAAGCCCGCCGCCTCGGCCAGCGTGGCCAGGGCTGGAGAGATGCAGCCACAGTTGCCGTAGCCGTAGACGTTGAACATCACCACCGGGTCGCTGATGAAACGGTCTCCGGGTGGGGTCATCCGCTGGTGCTGGGTGCGGGCGAACTCCCACAGGGCCAGCGCCTTCTCCTCGTCGGTCTTGGCCCGGCCCAGGGCTTCGCGTACGATGGCTTCCCTGTCGGACCAGTCGTAGCGACCGCGGACGGTGAGGTGAGGGTCCACCACCGTGGTGGCGCCCGTGTTCTCGATGACCAGCGAAAGGTTCTTGACGGTCACCTTCGCGGGGATGGTCACCGCGTAGGTGGTCGGCGACCGGGTGATGGCTTCGCTGTGGGTCTCGGCCTGGCTCCGTCGACGGGCAGCAGTCATGACCGTCATCCCTCCGACAAGGACCACTACAAGTCGTCTGTAGGCGTTCACCGGCACCTCCACAAAGGACACGACGCGGGCATCCGCTAGGCGGAACGACGTTGGCCGTGGCAGAAGCGCCTCTACGGTGCCCGTCTCCAATAGAGGGCTCGCAGACGGTCGGCGCAAGGATAAAAGTTGCTCGGCGACGGGGGTTGCGCTCGGGAGATGTCTGTGTATACTAAAGGTTTCGGGGTCGGCTGTGCCGAGCGCGCGGTGGCCCCGCGATGGCCCAGGCTTACACATGAATCTGGGGAGGGTACCGATGTCCACGGAAGAGGTTTCGGTCCGTGAGGTGTTGACGGTGGGCGAGATGGTGGCCGTGGAGGCGATGGACGGACTCCGCCGACGCGTCGCCACTGACCCGGCAGCGCACCAGGAACTCAGAGCGCTGGTGCGGGAGTTGTCCGAACGTATCGAGTCGAGCCGCAAGTCTGAGGAGGTAGCCAAGGTGTCTTTGGCTTGTGGCTTGGCCAACTGGCTTTTGGCGCGCTACCAGGAGGCGGTCCAGGCGCTCGGGCGGGTGAAGGCTCGGCGGGAGGTAAAGTATTACCTGGGTTCCTCTCTAACCGAGATCGGCCACTGGCAGCAGGCGGCGGAGGTGCTCTCCTCGGTGCCCAGCAAAAGCGATCGGTACCTGGACGCTCAGGTGCTCTTGGCCGAGGTCCAGGCCAAGTTGGGTCAGACGGAGGAGGCCCAGGCCCTCCTGGAGGAACTGCCTGCGGAGACGCACCAGTCGGCTGCTTACTGGGCGGCGCGCGGTTTGGTGGCCGAACTCAGCGGAGAAGTGGCCGTGGCCCGGGAACTCTACCACCGGGCCCTGGAACTTGAGCCCGACCACCCCCAGAGCCTCTTTCGCCTGGCCTACTCACTGGACCTGAGTGGCCAGGATGAGGAAGCCATCGAACTCTACGAACGGTGCGCCGACCTCCGGCCCACCTACGTCAACGTGCTGGTCAACCTGGGTGTGCTCTACGAGGATCGAGGTGAAACGGAGAAGGCCGTCCAGTGCTACAAGCGCGTCCTCAGTGCAGTCCCCACCCACCCCCGGGCTCGTTTGTTCTTGAAAGACGCCCAGGCTACGCTGGCCGAAGTGCTGGACGAGATCGAACTCAAGCGTCAGGACCAACTCCTGCGCGTGCTCAACACCCCCATCACCGACTTCGAACTCTCCGTCCGTTCCCAGAAGTGCCTCGAGCAGATGAACATCAGGACCCTGGGCGACCTGACCCGGGTTACCGAACAGGACCTCCTGGCCCGTAAGAACTTCGGGGAGACCTCCCTGGGTGAAATCAAGGTCGTTATGGCTCAGAAAGGGCTGCGGCTGGGTCAGGCCCTTGAGGAAGCGGAGGTCGCCGCAGCAACGGCCGGGGCCGCCCGCAGCCGCGAAGAAGCCGAACTGGCCAGCAAGCTGGCCACCCCCTTGAGCGAAGTGGTGCTCAATGTGCGGAACCGACGTTGCATCGAGGAACTCGGACTGGTCACTGTCGGTGACCTGGTGCAGAAGAGCGAGGAGGAACTGCTCGCCTGTCGCAACTTCGGTCAGGTCTCCCTCAACGAAATCAAAGAAAGGCTCACCGAACTCGGCCTCAAACTCAGACCCAGCCCCTAACCACAACCCCGACCTGGACGGGCCCCATGAGGCTACTGGCTCACGTCTGCTGCGCTCCTTGTTGGCTGGCCTGCGCTCCGGCGTGGGACCGGCTGGTGGCTCCCGCCGGGCGGTGGCAGGCGCTGTTTGTCAATCCGAACATTCATCCGCTGATCGAGTTCCGTCGACGACTGAAGGCGGTCCAGGTGCTGGCCCACGACCGACGGTGGCCGCTCCTCGGCGAGGAAGGCTACGGGCTGCGCAAGTTCCTCGACGAGGTGGATTGGCGGGGCGAGGGGCGGTGTGGCGACTGCTACCGGCTTCGGCTGCGAGCTACAGCCGAGGAGGCCCGGCAACGGGGCTTCGACCACTTCACCACCACGCTGCTGGCGAGCATCCACCAGTGTCACCAACTCGTTAGCCGAGTCGGGCAGGAAGTGGGTGGGCAGGTGGGGGTAGAGTTCGTGGCCGAGGACTGGCGGCCCCTGGCGAGGCGCGGTCACCAAGAGGCCCGTTGCCGAAGCCTGTACCTCCAGCAGTACTGTGGCTGCATCTTCAGCGAGTTCGAACGTTACCGCGATACGGGGTTTCACCTCTATCGTCACGCCGACGACCCGGTCGAAAGGACGTCCCCGCTGGGCTCGCCGTCGGCGGCCGGTGACCAGGGGCGCGACGGGCGCACTGCGGAGGGCGAACCGTGATCAGGGGACCGGGGCTTCTCAGGGGGTCGGCGCGGGGGCGCCGTGGTCGGCGCGCTGTGCACGTGCTGCTCGTGGTCGGCGCCCTCGGTTTGGTCGGGGGCGCTTTCCTGGTCTCCTGTCGGCAGGTCTTCGAGCGGAGACCGGGGGTGCTGGAGGCCATCCTCTACTCCACCCCGCCGATGGTGCGGGTGGCCCTGGTCCTCGGCTCGACGGCCGAGGACCTGGTAGTCGCCACCAGCGGGGCCTACGAGGTGACCGACAGCCAGACGGGGCGGGTGCTGGCCAGGGGACCCCGGCTGCGGTTGGCGGGCCTTTCGGCCAGTGGGATGGGGTTGCGCCTGGGCGGGAGCACGTTCGCCACTTCTGCGGTGCGAGTGCGCTCTGTCGCCGGGAAGCCCTTCCGAGTCAGCGGCACGGCCTACCAGGGTGACCTGCTCTGCTTCCGGAAGGGCGAGGCGGTGACCCTGGTCAATGAGTTGGATGTGGAAGAGTACGTGGCGGGGGTGCTGGCGGCTGAGATGCCGCTGAGGTTCGAGGACGAGGCGCTCAAGGCCCAGGTGGTGGCTGCCCGGACCTACGTCCTTTACGAAGCCAAGACCGCCTCCTCCCCGCTCTACGACGTGCTGGCCACGGAGGCGTCGCAGGTGTACCGGGGTGTGGCCGTGGCCACCCGTCGAGCCCGGCGATTAGTGCGGGCAACGCGGGGCATCATTTGCACGGTGGACGGACTCACCTTCCCCACCTACTTCCATTCCACCTGTGGGGGACACACCACCGAGGTAAGTGAGGTCTGGCCCAGTATCCGCCTGGAGCCGCTCGGAGGCGTGCCCTGCGGGTACTGCAAGGGTTCGCCCGCCTACCAGTGGACGGTGGATGTCCCGGCCGAGGAGGTCGCTGAGGCGTTGACCGGCCGGGGTCTCTTCACCGGTCCGGTGACCGGCATCGCCGTTACCCGGAGGACCGCATCCGGGTATGCGGGCGAGTTACAGGTTTCCGGGCCCCAGGACCGTCGGCGAATGAACGCGTACCGGTTCCGTCTGGCCCTGGGCAGCAGGCTGCTCAAGAGCACCAACTTCAGGCTGGTGCCTACCGGCGGGGGCTTTCGCTTCCAGGGGCGGGGGTTCGGGCATGGCATCGGTCTCTGTCAGTGGGGGGCGCAGGGGATGGCGCAGGCCGGGTGGAACTACCGGGAGATACTGACCCACTACTACCCCGGTTCCCAGTTGGTACGCATCTACCCATGAACGACCGCTCCTCAGAGACCGCCACCGAGCCACCCTTTCACTTCGAGGTGGTGGCCCAGGACCCCGGCTCCAAGGCCCGGGTGGGCCGTTTGCATACCCCGCACGGGGTGGTGGAGACGCCCGTCTTTATGCCCGTAGGTACCCAGGGAACGGCCAAAGCCCTGACCCCCAGGCAGTTGGCCGAGGCCGGGGTGCAGATGCTGCTGGCCAACAGTTTCCACCTGCACCTTCGGCCCGGGGCAGAGGTGGTGGCCCAACTGGGCGGGCTTCACCGGTTCGCCGGCTGGTCCCAGCCTATGCTGACCGACAGTGGGGGCTATCAGGTTTTCTCTCTGGCCGATCTGGTGGAGGTGAGTGACCGCGGGGTCACCTTCGCCTCGCCGGTGGACGGCCGACGGGTGGCGCTCACTCCCGAGGACGTGATTGCGGTTGAAAACCTGTTGGGGGCTGATATCATTATGCCTTTGGACGAGTGTGTCGGTTATCCGGTGGAGGAGTCAGTGGCCCGGCGGGCCGCTGAGCGCACCGTCCGCTGGGCCGAGCGCAGCCTCCAGAGGCAGAAGCGCCGGGACCAGGCCCTCTTCGGTATCGTCCAGGGAAGCGTCTTTGCGGGCCTGCGCCGGTGGTGTACGGAAGAGCTGGTCGCCCTGGACTTCCCCGGCTACGCGGTGGGCGGCGTAAGCGTGGGGGAGGGGACGGAACTCCTGCGGGAGATGACGGCTCTCGTCCTGTCGCTGCTGCCCCAGGAGAAGCCCCGGTACGTGATGGGCATCGGCCCGCCTGAGGACCTGCTGTGGGCCGTGGGGACGGGGGCGGACATGTTCGACTGCGTGCTGCCCACCCGCAACGGCCGAACCGGGTATGCCTTCACCAGCGAGGGGATCGTCCGCATCCGTAACCGGGTGCATGCGACCTCGAAAGAGCCCCTGGACCCGGACTGCAACTGCTATGCGTGTCGGAACTTCACCCGGGGGTACCTCAGACACCTCTTCCAGGTGGGGGAGATTCTGGGGCTGACGCTGCTCAGCCTGCACAACGTGCAGTACTTTTGTGGTGTGATGGCCGGCGCCCGGGAGGCCATCCGTCGGGGAGAGTTTCGGGCCTTCGTCGACCGTGCCATAAGCCAGGACCGAGTGACAAGCTAAAGGTGGAGACGATGATAGTGGCGCTCTTGCAGGAACAGTCCTCCGGCGGGAGTCTTCTGGGCCTCATCTTTCCGTTCGCGCTCGTGATCGGTATCATGTGGCTGCTTTTGATCCGCCCGCAGCGCAAGCGGGAGCGGCAGCGCCAGGAGATGCTGGAGCGGGTCGGCAAGAACGACAAGGTGGTCACCGTGGGTGGCATCTACGGCACCGTCCGCTGGATCAAGGGTGACGAGGTCATGCTCCTGGTTGATGAGTCCAGCAACACCAAGTTGCGGATGAGTCGAAGTGCCATCTCGCGCATTCTGAGTGAGGAAAAGGAAGAAGGCGAGCTTTCCGACTGAGCGAGCGCGGGTACGTCCGGAGCCAACAACGGGAGAAAGGGCAACGATGGTTCGCGGGATGGGATGGAAGATACCGCTCATCGTCATCCTGGCCGTCCTGGCGGTAATCTCGGCCTGGCCGCCCCAGAAGAAGATCCCGCTGGGGATGGACCTGGAGGGGGGCGTGGAGCTCCGCTACGAGATCGACGTCTCCACGGTGCCGGTGGACGAGCAGGGAAAGATCGGCGAGGAAGCCATCAACGTTATTGGCCGGCGCCTGGACCCCGAAGGGGTCAAGGCCCTGGACATCCGTCCACTGAAGGGCAACCAAATCCTCATTCGCCTGCCCGGGTTGGACCCGGGCCGTCTGGAAACCATCCGCCGACGGGCAGAGACGATTTCGCCCCTGGCCATGCGCCTCATTGTAAACGAGCAGTGGGAGCCCGAGGTCTACGCCGAGGCCCAGCAGCGACCCAAAGACAGCCCGCCCGCAGGCTACCGGTGGATGGAACTCAAAGAGAAGGAAGGAGAGAAAGAAACCAGCCGGGAGTACCTGGTCAAGATCAAAGACGACTACAACCTCACCGGCAAATACATCAAGCGAGCGGGTCCGGGCTCCGACGACAGGAACCTGCCTGGCATCAGTTTTGAACTCAACACCGAAGGCGCCTCCATCATGGGTCGGCTCACCGGTGAGAACGTCGGCCGACCCATGGGCATCATCCTCTCCGACACCCTGGCGAGCGTGGCCGTCATCAAAAGCAAGATCACCCGTCACGGCATCATCAGCCGACGGGGTGGCTTCGACCAGGACGAGATCGACGAGCAGGTGGCCATCCTGCGCTCGGGGAGCCTGCCCGCCAAACTCATCTTCCTGGGCCAGGACTTTGTCGGCCCCTCCCTGGGACAGGACTCCATCCGCAAGGGCATCCGGGCCACGCTGACCGCCGTGACTCTGGTGCTGGCTTTCATGGCGATCTACTATCTCACCGCGGGCCTGGTTGCCAACTTCGCCCTGGTCTTGAACCTGGTGCTGCTGATGGGTGCGCTGGCGGCCTTCCACGCCACCCTGACCTTGCCGGGCATCGCCGGTATTGTGCTCACGGTGGGTATGGCCGTGGACGCCAACGTGCTCATCTTCGAGCGCATCCGGGAGGAGCGGGCCAAGGGGAAGGTGCTGCGTTTCGCCGTCAAGAACGGCTACGAGCGGGCCTTTACCACCATCGTCGATGCCAACGTGACCACCCTCATCACCGCCCTCATCCTCTTCTACACCGGCTCGGGTCCGGTGCGGGGCTTCGCCGTCACCCTCTCCCTGGGCATCGTCATCAGTATGTTCACGGCGCTTTTTGTGACCAGGGTGGTTATCGACCTGCTGGTCCACTCCGGCTGGGTGAAGGAGCTTCGGATGTGCCAGTTGGTCCGTTCGCCCCGCTTCCGGTTCATGCGGGCGGCCCGGCCGGCGCTGCTCATCTCGGCGGTCCTGGTCTTTGCCGGGCTGGGCTTTTTCCTGTCCCGGGGTGAGGAGAACCTGGGCATCGACCTGACCTCAGGGAGCATGATTCACCTGCAGTTGCAGGAGCCGATGGACATTGCCCAGGTCCGCCAGATGGTCCGGGAGGCGGGCTACGAGGAGGCGGAGGTGCAAAGCAGCCTGGGCGACGACATCAGCGCCCGCTATTCCGCCACGGCCCGGGAGTTCAAGATCCGCACGCGAGTGGCCGACGCCGAGCGGGTGGAAGCGGACATGCGGCGGCTCTTCCTTCCCTACGCTCCCCGGGTGCCCGTCTCCTTCGAACGGGACTTCCAGGAGCGCAAAGCCGATGCGGAGGCCGGAAAGGCCAGAGACCTGGGCGTTCGCCTGACGGTGAGCGCGGCGCTGACGCGAGAGCAGATCCAGGAGGCCCTCGTCAGGGCCGGGTTCCCGGAGGCCACCATTGAGCTCCCCGGCGGCCAGGAGGACGCCCAGTACCACGAGAGCTTCGTGGTTTGGCTGGGGGACGTCTCAGAGCAGGAGGCGGAGGGTCGGCTGGAAGGAGCGTTTCTGGCTCCGGTGCCCTTCCAGGCCGTTCGCTCCATTGGGCAGAGCGAGGCTCGGGAAACCATCGTCAAGGCCTTCTACTCCATCGGTTTCGCCATCGTGGCCGTCATCCTCTACATCTGGGTACGGTTCGGCAGGCTGCGGCACGGCCTGGCGGCGGTCGTCGCCCTGGTGCACGACGTTGCCATCACCCTGGGGGCGATCGCCATCGCTGACCGACTGGGGGACACGGCGGTGGGGCGCTGGCTTCGGCTGGGCGACGTCAAGATCGACCTGGCCGTTATCGGGGCCCTGCTGACTATCATCGGCTACAGCCTCAACGACACCATCGTCGTCTTCGACCGCATCCGTGAACGGCTCTCGCACCGGCGGGAACTCAGCCCCGACCTCATCGACGAAAGCATCAATCTGACTTTGAGCCGGACTTTGCTGACCTCGTTGACCACTATTATGGTGGCCTTGTCACTGTACTTTCTGGGGGGCGCGCGCATCCACGGGTTCGCTTTCGCCTTGACCGTAGGTGTGTTGGTGGGAACCTATTCTTCCATCTTTATTGCCAGCCCGTTGCTGGTGTGGCAGGAAGTCTGGAGCCAGAGGCGGCAGGAGAACGAGGCGCGGGGTGGCCCATCAGGAAACTCGCCACGGTGAACAGCGAAAAGGCTTTTCTGTCCGCCTCGCCCGGACGATACAATGCCTGGGGGAGGTGGCTATAGGAGTGGTGCGCCCATGAGCATGGGTGCCGGTTATTGCTTGAGGTGAAAGGAGGGGGGTCGTGGGCCAGGACGTGAAGATCGGTATTGGTGTGGCGCTGTGCATCGGGCTGCTGCTGTTCATTCTGGTGGTTGCGCGCAGCGGCTGTGGACCGGAAGGGCCGGCGGCGGACCAGACTGCTGAGGCCCCCGCTGGTGCGGCTGAATCGACGGAGGCCGGTTGGACGAGGCTTGAGGAACTCGAACTGGATGAGCCTCCGGTGAGCGCTGTCGAGGAGCGAACCGCGGAGGTGGAGGTTGTGGGCCTGCCGGCGGAGGAGCCGGCGGCGGAAGCGGGTTGGCTTGGTGAGGGAGCGCCCGCGCCTCTGACCGCCGAGGTTGAGGAGTTGCTGGCGGAGCAAGAAGGACCTCCTGTCTCCACCGTCAGGACTGTGACCCCGCCGACGGAGCGGGCCCCGTTCCGGCTGGCTCCGGCCGCCACTCCCCGAGGGCAGACCCACACGGTGCAGCAAGGTGACAGCCTGTGGAGTTTGGCCGAACGTTTCTACGGTGATGGTCGGCGGTGGCAGAGGATCTATGAAGCCAATCGCGACGTTGTGCCTTCTGCCAGCCAGTTGCCTGTGGGTGAGATATTGGTCATACCGGCGACCGAAGCCCCGTCCGTTGGTGTCCTTCCGGCCAAGTTGAGCGTCGAGGCGTCGACGATTGTGTCCGCCACCAGGCCCGCTGGGGCCACCCACACGGTGGAGCGGGGGCAGACGCTGTACCACATCGCTCTGAAGCACTACGGGGACGGTTCGCTCTGGCGGATCATTTATGACGCCAACCGTGACCGAATCCCGGCTCCGAAGCGGCTCCCCGTAGGCGCGGTGCTGGTCATTCCCGCCGCCCCGTCGCCGAGCAAGTGAGGTCGAAGGCCGCCTGCGCTCACCGCGGCTTTGGTCGCGAGGGGCGCATTGACAGTGTCGCGAAGGCGGGATATAATTACTGTGGCGGATATGTAGGCAGTCCGACACAGGGGATTTCGCTGTGCTGACCTTACGCGTCGTTCAGGGGCCCGACGAGGGCAAGAGTTTCGATGTGCGCGAGTTGCCCGTCGTCATCGGCCGGGAGACCTCCACCGGCATCCGCCTGAACGACGACATGGCCTCCCGCCGCCACGCCGAACTGATGTTGCGCAACGGTCGGCTGGTGCTGCGCGACCTGTTGAGCACCAACGGGACCTTCCTCAACGACGACCTGGTCAGCGAGGCCGAAATCAACCCGGGCGACCGCATCCGGGTTGGTCGAAGCGTCCTGGCCGTGGGCGAAACTCAGACCCACATGCGCGAGGTCGAGTCCAAGCCGCCCACGTCCGTCACCCCCCCCAGTAAGACGGTCATCCGTCTCGCCGGTCAGGACACCATTATCGGGGAGCGGCCGACAGGCGCGCCTGGCGGCATCGAGGCGATGATGGGTGGTGTGGTCCTGGACGACGTCGATAAACTCCGTCAGCACCTCACCACCCTCTACGAGGTCACTGGGCTCATCAGTTCCATTACCGACGTCGACGAATTGCTCAACAAGGTCCTGGACGCCGTGTTTGAGAAAGTGCAGGCCGACCAGGGCTTCATCGTGCTCTTGGACGAGAACACCGGGCAGCTCGAGCCAAAGGTCCGCCGACGACGTCAGGGCGGCGCCGCCACCGACTACACCATCAGTCGAACCATCACCAACATGGTCATCAACAAGGGTGAGGCCGTGCTCACCGCCGACGCCCTGGCTGACGAGCGCTTCGAGCGGGGCGAAAGCATCGTTGCCGGCAACATCCGCTCAGCCATGTGCGCTCCGCTGCGCAGCCGGGACAAGATCCTCGGTCTCATTCAGGTGCACAACGAGGAAGGCTCCCGCCAGTTCGGCAACGACGGCCTCCAGATGCTGGTGGCCATCGGCAACGCCGCCGGCATCGCCCTGGAGAACGCCCGGCTCTTCCAGACCATCTTGCGGGCCGAGAGACTCGCCGCCGTCGGTGGTGTGGTCGCCGGCCTCAGTCATTACATCAAGAACGTCCTCAACGGGATGCAGGCCGGGGCCATGGTGGTGCAGATGGCGCTCCAGAACAAGGACCTGGACGGGCTGGCCAAGGGCTGGGAGATCGTCCGCAAGAACCAGGCCAAGGTCAAAGACCTGGTCATGGACATGCTCAGTTACTCCAAGGAGCGCAAACTCCAACTGGAGCCCGTCAATCCCAACGATATCGTCAACGACGTCATCGAACTGCTCGAGGTCAAGGCCCGGGGACGGGGCATCAGGCTCTCGGCTTCTCTGGATGAGCGGCTGGGGGCGGTCATGCTCGACCCCACAGGCATCCACCGGGTCTTGCTGAACTTGGTCAGTAACGCGCTGGACGCCGTCCGCCGAGACGAGGGTGTGGTCACCGTCAGCACCAGGCTCGTCGCCGCCGAACGCAGCCTCCTCCTGGAGGTGACCGACAACGGCTCGGGCATCCCCGCGGCGCTGCTGCCGCACATCTTCGAAGCCTTCACCACCACCAAGGGCCTGGAAGGCACCGGCCTGGGGCTCGCCATCACCGACAAGATCGTCAAGGAGCATGGCGGCTCCATCAACGTCTCCGGCCAGGAAGGCAAAGCCTCCACCTTCACCGTCAGGCTCCCCCTGCGCCGGGCCTCCGAAGGATAGCCCGGGAACGCCGAGCCCGCAATCCCGGGCGTTTGGGGCACCCCTTGGGGAACGGGGCCGGCGTTTTCGAAGCCGCGCTGTAGGATTCCCTTCTCTATCGGGTTGGCTTTCCCGTGCGCGCAGGACCGGGGCGGCGCCTGACCGGTCGGGGCTCCGAGCGCGGAGTTCCCGGTCCGGTGCCGCGGACGGGCGTCCGTTTTGGCTGGACGAGAACGCCCTGGGCAAATAGAATGATCCTGAGCCCTGGACCCTTTTTTCTGCGAAGGGCTTTCTCTGTGAAGGGGCTGTGGGGATGCGGGTTGGTGACCGGGTTGCCCATTACGAACTGCTGGAGGAGTTGGGGCACGGTGGGATGGGGGCGGTGTTCCGGTCAAAGGACCTGAACACCGGCCAGGAGGTGGCCCTGAAGATCCTGCCACCCGAACTGTCTCTGAGCCCCGCCCTCCTGCAGCGGTTCCGCCGGGAGGTGATGACACTCCGTCAAATGCACCACCCGAGCATCGTCCGCATCCTCGACGTGGGCGCGGAGGACCGTACCAACTACTTTGCCATGGACTATGTCGGTGGCGGGAGTCTCCAACGGCTGCTGGAGCGGGAGGGGGGGAGACTCGACGTCGAGCGAAGCATTGACATTACCCTCCAGTTGGCCGAGGCCCTGGACTACGCCCACGCCAAGAACATCATCCATCGGGACATCAAGCCCAGCAACGTCCTGCTGACCGAGGGCGGTCACCCGAAACTGACCGACTTCGGCATCGCCAAGGTGGTTGAAGCCACCCGCATGACCGTGACCGGTGGCATCGTGGGCACCGTCGACTACATGGCCCCGGAGCAGGCCGAGGGTCGGGCCATCGGCGCCAAGACCGACATCTACTCCCTGGGCGTCCTCCTCTACCAGATGACCACCGGTCGGCTGCCCTTCAAGGGGGAAACCCCTTCCGAGGTCATCCAGAAGCACCGCTTCAGCCTGGTCGAGCCCCCCATCAACTTCAATCCCGACATGCCCGAGAACCTCAGCCTGGTCATCGAGCACATGCTTGAGAAGGAACCTGCCAAGCGGGTGGCTTCCATGCGTCAGCTTATCAAGGTCTTGGAGAAGCTGAAGTCCCAGATGCACCCCAGCGACCCCGCAAAGCGTCCCACGGTTTACAACGTGGAGGGTTTCGTCACACCACCCGACCGTGACACCAGCGTCCAGGCCGCCCCAGCGGCTGCGCCGCCCTCCCAGCCGACACCTGTGCCCCCACGCCGTCGCCGCTGGCGACGTCCCAGTTACCAGCAGCCCCCCGACTGGGCGAGCAGGCTCTGGCTGCTCCTGGGCATCCTGCTTATCCTGGCCATCGTCAGTCTGGCTGCCTACAAACTCATCAGCCGCATCCTGATCAGACCACTACCGGCTTCGGTACTGCTGGAGCAAGGCTTGGATGCCGAGCGCCGCGGTGACTACACTGGTGCGCGGGCCGCTTACCGGGGGCTCGCGAGCAGGTACCCCGATTCTGACGAGGCCGAGCCAGCCCTGGAAGGCCTGCGCCGAGTCACTCGTATGACTCAGTGGGGGATGTTCCTGAAGCGCTATCAGTTGGACGTCCGCGATCTGGTACAGATGGGCCGCCTGGACGCGGCTCAGGATTTGCTCTCCTTCATTGAGCGGCACTGGCCGGAACAGAAGGAATGGGTTGAGCGGGAGCGCACCAGATTGAGTGAGATGCAGCGCCAGCGCGAGACCCGCCCCAATCCGGCTGAGGGCGAGTCACCCTGAGACCCGCCGTTCCCACCCGACCCAGCGAGACGGCCCCAGCGATTTTTCGTTGCACCTGCTCCAAAAAAGGCTAACATATACCAGTAGTATACTGGTATATCCTGAGGGGGTTATGTGTTGACTACTGAGACCGGAGAAAACGAACTTTCTGGAGAACTGGCCGGGAAACTGGCCCGGCTGCGCACGCTGCTGCGAGAAATGGACAGCGTGGCGGTAGCCTTTTCTGGCGGAGCCGACAGTACGCTCCTCCTGGCCGTGGCCCGTCAGGAACTGGGCGACCGGGTCGTGGCCATTACCGCTCGCAGCGAGACCTACCCGGAAAGCGAGTTTCGCGAGGCCGTTGAGTTGGCCCGGTCGTTGGGGGTCCGCCACGAGGTGCTCCACACCAGCGAGTTGGGCATTGAGGGGTTCGCGCAGAACCCGCCTGACCGCTGTTACTACTGCAAGCGCGAACTCTTCCAGCGCATGCAGGTCGTGGCCCGCAGACACGGCACCCCCCACGTCGCCGACGGGGCCAACCTGGACGACGAAGGTGACTTTCGTCCGGGGATGCGGGCGGCTCGGGAGTTGGGTGTGCGGAGCCCGCTGCGGGAGGCGGGTCTGAGCAAGGCCGAGGTCCGGGCGCTTTCGCGTTCCCTGGGGCTGTCGACGTGGGACAAGCCGGCCTTCGCCTGCCTGGCCTCGCGCTTCCCTTACGGCGAGACCATCACGGCCGAAAGGCTCCGCCAGGTGGGCCAGGCGGAGGCTGCGCTTCGTCGGCTGGGCTATCGCCAGTGCCGGGTCCGCCACCACGGCCCGATCGCCCGTATCGAAGTGCCCCCCGATGAGTTCGGTCGTCTCTTTGCGGAGGAGGCCCGTCGGGAGGTGGTCAGCGAACTGAAGCGGCTGGGGTTTGCCTACGTGACGCTGGACCTGCAAGGATACCGTTCCGGGAGCATGAACGAGGTGCTCTGTCGGGCCGGGGCCCCGGCCCAGGAGGGCGAGCATGTTTCGTGACATTCTCGACTTCATGAAGGCCGCCCGCGACCGGGACCCGGCGGCCTGTGGACCGCTGTGTGTGCTCTTCTGCTACCCGGGGCTGAAGGCTCTGCTCTTTCACCGGATGGCCAACGTCCTCTGGCAGGTGGGGCTGTGCCTGCCTGCCCGCATGGTCTCGCAAGTCGGTCGGTTCTTCACGGGTATCGAGATCCACCCGGGGGCCATCATCGGCCGGGGTCTGTTCATCGATCACGGGATGGGGGTGGTCATCGGGGAGACCGCCGACATCGGTGACAACTGCACCCTGTATCAGGGGGTGACCCTCGGGGGCACCGGCAGAGCGCGGGGCAAGCGGCACCCCACCCTGGGTGACGGCGTGACGGTGGGTGCCGGGGCCCAGATCCTGGGCAATATCACCATTGGCAGCGGCTCCTACATCGGGGCCAACTCCGTGGTCATCAAGGACGTGCCCACCAACGCCACCATCGTGGGCGTGCCCGGACGCATCGTCAGCATCGCCGGGGAGCGGGTGTCCGTATCGCTCCACCACGAGCGTCTGCCCGACCCCGTTCTCGAGCGCCTGGCAGAACTCCAGCGGGAGATCGAGAAGGTCGAAGAGGAACTCCGCGAGACAGCCGTCGTCAGAAGTCGACAGCAGGCTGCCTCCTGACCTACCGACTCGGTCGGGGCGGCCGCTCCAGGAAGTCTACGAAGGTGGTGCCTTCGGCCTGGAGAGAAGCCTCCTTCCCGAAGCGGAAGCCCCGCCCCCGCACCTCGTTGGCCCCCTGGCGGAGCAGGGCGTAGGGGGTGCCTCGCAACTGGACCGACTCCGTAGCCACATCCCACTCGAACCAGGTCCCCAGGCCGCTTTGGTCGCCCTGGGTCACGGTGACGTCGCCCAGGACCTTCCCCTCCGCGAGGACCCGGGTGAGCGTGGCCTTTTCGTCCTGGGTGAAGTAGGCGGTGAGCGTGTCGCGGGCATAGAGGGTGCGCCAGCCCTCCCGTACGAACACGTCGCCGTGGAACCGAGCCTCTCGGCTGAGGGTGTTGTAGCGGAGCTGCTGCTGCCAGTTGATCTGGACCTTCTGCCACTCGGGGCCCTCCGGGGCCTCCTCGGAGTCGGCCTCTTCGTTGTAGACGATGAGCCGACCCGCCCCCGGCGCCACGACGAGGCGCTCCTCATTGTGGAATATGACCTGCGGGCACTTGATGACGTTTCGCCCCTGCCAGAGCAGGGCCGGTTCGCCCGCCACCGTCAGCGTGGCGGTCTCGGCGTCCCACGTGAAGGTATCGCCAGCGGCCCGCCGAAACGTCCGGTCGCTCGCCGGCTGGCTGGCCACGACTCCTCCGGTGGCCACCGCCCGGCGGATGTCCATGGAGGAGGTCAGCCCTGTGCCCTCGCCTGGCCCGGCGAAAAAGAGGGCCAAGTGGTCTGAAGTCAGTGTCAACGACTGGCGTACGAACTCCACCTCATCCTGGAAACGGGCCACACCCTCCTCGCTGTCGTAGGTCATCTCTGTCCCCCAGGCGATGTGGAGGGGTTCGACCTCGTCGCCGGCGCCCCGGTGGTAGAGCAGGGACCCCGGGCCGTCGGTCTGGACGTCACCGCTCTTCTGTTCGAAGGTAATGGTGGGGGCGCGGAGCACGTCCCGGTCGAGCCAGACCTGGGCCGGAGCCTCCGCAGTACCGGTTGCACGCATCACGTTCGTCAGCAGGTCGAGGCTGAAATGCTGGGCGCGGATGGTCTGTGGCGGATCCACGATTTCCACCTCGTCCCAGGCGGTCAACTCTCGGACCTCCGAGGCGGTTTCGTCGAAGGTGATCTCCATCTGCCCGGCTGACAGTGTGGTGGTTTCCTGGCGAGCCCGGACGGAGCCCTTGAACTGGGCCCGGCCTTCGGCGAAGCGCATGGACTCGGTCCAGGCCACGTCCATGGCCCGGTCTTCCTTGGGCTGGTCGGACGGGGTCTCTGCCGACTCCTCACTGGTCACGCCGATCAGCGCCCGCTGGCTCTGCCAGTGCAGTTCTCCGGGCCCCGGTACGGTAAGCACACCCGTGTCCTGGACCATGCGCAGTTCGCGGGCCACCAGGTGGTGGGGTCCACGGTAGGCGTGGGCGGGCTCCCCTTGGGCGATGAGCACCCGAGGCTCCTGGGATTCGTCCACGATGATGCGGGCGGCTACCAGGCGCTCCCGGGCGCTTTCGGCCCGGGCCGGCGAGCCCTCGATCGTCGTCCGCGCTTGGCGCCGGTCGATGAGCACCCGCTCGCCGGTCACCTTCCACGCGGGGTCCTCGGCCTCGGTGGGTCCGGCGATGGTGAGGAGGCCGGTCTCGGCGTCGTAGTCAGCCGCGGTTCCGGTGAGAGTGCGCGTGGGCCCTCCGTCAGGCGTGTCCGCTTCGGTGATGCGAATGAGGCCCCCGGTCGCACTTCGGGCCGACGCCCGACGGACCTGGGTACGACCCTCGGCATCCTGTTCGAGCAGGATCTCCAACTGGTCGCAGTCGAGTGTACGCCTGCCCTGGGTCAGGCGGACCGCGTCGTGGAAGGTTGCCTGGTTTGCGCTCCGGTCGAAGTGCAGTTCGCCGGCGCAGGTGATTTCGATGGTCTCCTCCAGGTCGTCCCCCCCACCGAGCAGGCCGCCCTGGGTTCCTGGCAACTCCACCCGCACATCCTGGGGGAGGACGAAGTGGGTCATTTCGGCCTCGGAGCGAAGGTTGCTGCCGAAGATTCTGGCCCGTCCCAGGTGCATGGTCACCGGGCCCGAGGTGGTGACCTGCTTGAGAGTGGAGTGCCAGTAGACCTCGTCGGCGTCCATGAACATGGGTTCCCCGGTGCCGGCGGCCTGGATGCGGACGCGCTTGGCCGGTGAGGCTTTGAGTATGGCTGTCTTCTTCTCGATATCGACCTTGCCGGTGGGGGCGGTGATGGTGATCGTGCGGTCGCGCTGGCGGGTCAGGGTGATGACCGGCTCGGTGACATCCACGGTCCTGTCTTTGTAGGCGACCGCCTCCTTGGCTGAGATGACGCCGATCTGCTCTCCCGTCTCGACGTCGGTGAGGGGTAACTCCCAGCCGACGACCACTTCCGGACTGGTCATGGCAATCTCTGGCGGTCGGGGTGGCGGAGGCCCTGGTGGGCCTTTGCGGCCCGAGGTCAGCAGGAGCAGGGCGATGATTCCTGCTGCGACCGCGATGCCAATCAGTGCCACCCGCCGAAACATGCTCATCTCCCCCGTGAAGGAGTTCAGGTCCGGTGGTACCGGGCCAGGAGTTCCTCCCACACACCCCGGGCCCGGAGAATGCGCTCAGCAATCTCGCGCACGGCGCCGCGACCCCCCGGGGCACGGGTCACCACCTGACAGACAGCCTTGACCTCCTCGGGCGCGTCGGCCACCGTGCACGCCAGGCCGGCCCGTCTGAGCACCGGGATGTCGGGCAGGTCGTCGCCGACGTAGCATGCGTGCTCGGCTCGGCAGCCCGTCCGCCGAAGCAGCGCCCGGAAGGCAGGCAGTTTCCGCTTGGCCCCCTGGACGACCTCCCGGACGCCCAGTTCCTGGGCCCGCGTGGCCACCACCGGGGAACTCCGGCCCGTCAGCCAGGCGACCGTGAGCCCGGCCCGGATGAGCCACTTGATGGCCGAGCCGTCGCGGACGTCAAACCGCTTGCTCTCCCGCCCCTGCGTGTCCCAGATGATGCGCCCGTCGGTGAGGACACCATCCACGTCCAGCACCAGCAGGCGCACCCGCCGAAAGTCAGCCTGACTCTTGTGTGTGGGGTTCATCGGCGGGGGCCTCGTCGTCGCGGCTGGGGCGCCTGGGGTTTGTGGAGAGGACCAGCCCCACCTGGAGCAGGTCCTGGATGTCGACGTTGCCCTGGGGACGGAACTCTTCATCGACCACGGGGAGGTCGTCGATCTGGTGTTGGGCCATGATGCGCAGGGCTTCGGCGGCGAGCCTTCCCTTACGGATGAAGAGGCGCGGTCCCTGGGTCATGACCTCTTTGATGGCTCGCGCCAGCAGTTCGGGGCCTTCCTTCTGGAGGTGTCGGCGAAGGTCGCCATCGGTGAAGATGCCCACCAACTTGCCCTCGGGGTCGACCACGGAGACCGAACCGGCGACCGAGCCACTGCGGTCCTTGCTTTGGGCGATGGCCTTGAGGGCTTCCCTGACCGAGGTGTCTTGCTCGACGACCGGGAAGCGCTCGCCCGTGCGCATCACCTCCTCGACCTTGAGGAGTTGGCGACCGAGGTCACCGGCCGGGTGGTAGCGGGCGAAGTCCTCCTTGCTGAAGTTCCTCCGCCTGAGCACTGCCAGCGCCAGGGCGTCGCCCAGGGCCAGCATGGCCGTAGTGGAGCAACTGGGGACCAGTCCCAGTGGACAGGCCTCGTCGATGCGGCCCAACTCCAGCACCACGTCGGCGTGACGGGCCAGGGCGGAGTCGCTGTTGGCGGTCATGGCCATGATGCGGGCACCGATCTTCTTCACTTCGGGGACCAGGCGAACGATTTCCTCGGTTTCGCCGCTGTTGCTGATGGCCAGCACCAGATCGTCCCTGACGATGCGTCCCAGGTCACCGTGAAAGGCCTCGGCCGGGTGCAGTGGCAGCGAAGGGGTGCCGGTGGAGGCCAGGGTGGCGGAGATCTTCTGACCGATGATGCCGGCCTTGCCCATACCCGTAGTTACCACCCGGCCCGGACAGTCCAGCACCAGTTCGACCGCCCGGGCAAACGATGGACCCAGCCGGTCGGCCAGGGCCAGCAGGACCTGGGCCTCGGTACGGAGCACCTCCTGTCCGTAGGAGAGATCGTCCGACACCGCCACCTCCTTGCTTGGGAACGAAACACATCCCCGCGCCGTCTCTTGTATTGTAAACCGGGCGCCAGCACGGGCAAGCAAAAACAGCCCGCCGGCCGCCCACCCCCGGGTGCACATTTGGCCATTGACCCGGTGGGGTCGATCTGCTATGCTGTGATTGTGGCAACTGGGCGAAGTGAGGATTGCTATGGCACGATTGCGTCGACGATACCGATTGGGGTGGAGCCGGTCCCGAGCCAATCACGGGCGGAAGCCCACCAAGGGGAAATCCCCGTACACCTTCCTTCGGGCGGGCGCTCGACCGCCGGGAAAGCGCAGCAGCAGGTAGGCGGGAGAGAGCCACCCCACGGCTGAGGCCCCGGCTGCGGGCATCACCGGCCGCTGCCGTGCGCTTCCACATACCGCAGCAGGTCGCGGGCTTCCTCCTCTGACGCGCAGCCCGTCTTCATCAACAGCCCTTCGGGACGGAACTCCCGGAGCGCCCGGGGCACATCCTTGGCCTGGAGGTGCAAGACCAGGCCCTTGCCCGCGTCTTGGATCCTCTTCAGCAAGGGGACCCACTCGATGGGCTCGGGCGCGCCGTCACCCGGAACCCACTGGATGGCGTGAAGGTCATCCAGTTCGAGGAGGGCATCGAGGTGGACCACGGCGTCGGGTCCGTCCCAGTGGTAGATGCTGTGGTCCAGAAAGGCGAACTGGGCGGCGAGGTCGGGCAGGAAGAACTCGCGGAACATCTCCGGGGACAGGAACGCGGCGAAGTCGCATTGGCTGGAGTAGGTCTTGCCCGGCGACCAGACACCCAGCCACGGGGTAGTGCCTTGCTGATAGCGCTTGACGATGTCGTGGCAGCCGCCGTAGACCTCGAACCAGAGCGTGAGGAGCCGGTCGCGGGCCCGTTCGACCCCCTCGGGGTCCTCGTACAGGGCGAAGAGCAGTTTTTCCGGGCCGATGAGGTTGGAGATGAGGTCAGCGATGCCGCCGATGTCGGTGATGGCGGTCAGCCACTTACCCTCGCCCGCCTGGGCGCAGGCCTGGGTGACGGCGGTGGTGATCTGCCACCAGCGGCCCTCCCGGTCGAAGGGGAGGTCCGGGATGTCGTTGATGGAATCGTGGCTGGCGGGGTACCAGACCGTGTTCTCGTCGATGAGGGCGTTGCCGCCCAGGTAGGCGCTGGCGATTCCCGGCCCCAGGTTCACGAAGATGGACGGGAAGGCCTCGCCCCCGAACCAGGTATGGGCGAAGCGGTATTCGTTGCGGGCGACGACGATTTCCGGGACGATTCGGGCCTCTTCCGCCGTGGCGGGCGGGGGCTCCGCCGCCGGAAGCGGCCGCTCTCGTGGCGCGGAAACTTGGACGACGGGACGGTCGATAACTTGGCCGTCCCACCAGGCGATGAGCCGGCGCTGGGCATCTTCCCAGTCCTTTTTGTATAGCACGGTTACTCCTTTTGCGAGGGCTGGTGCCTTGGGCTGCACCGTAGTTGGATTCTCTTTAGCCCTTGACCACGCGGGCGCGGGTCGATACTTTACCCGCTTCCCGGTAAGATGCAAGTGTGAGCGGGAGGACGTGACCTTTGGCGACTGCTGGGGCAAGCAAGAAAGAGCCGACTGCGGGCGAGCCGGCCACGGATGAGCACGGATTCCCTGGGCTCTGGCCGGGCGCTCTGGGGATGCTCTCTCTCCTGCTGGCTGTCCTACCTACCATGCCCGAAGGGTATTACGAGTGGGGTCTCCCTTTCATCGTCCCCGGGCTGTCGGTGGTGATGATGGTCCTGGCGGTGCGCTGTCGGCGGTGGTGGTGGATTGTGCCCTTCGTCCTGCTCGTGGCTCTATTCAACCCAATCAAGCAGCCCAGCCTCGGGTCCCGGGGGCTGTGGGTCATGGTCGACGTAGCCGGGTCGGTGCTCTTCCTGCTTGGTGCCTACTTCATCTACCCCAAACCGCGAACCACGGGGGCCGGATCGAAGAGGTCGGAGACCCCACGTCGCCAGTCCAGCCGGAACTCCTGAGCGGACCCGGACCGAGTGCCGCCGTGGCGCTTTGGCGGGCCCGTCGCTGTCGATTACGGGGTCCGTCGGGCGAAGGCCTCGGGAGTGGTCAGGCCCAGTTCGTCCAGCCGGTAGAGGGCCACGGGGTTCTCGTAGAACCAGTTGTGAGCCAGTTCCAGGGCCTGGTCCTCGTCCATGAGTCCGCGCTCGATGCGGTGAGCCAGCACCCGGGCGATGTTCTCACGGGCCATCACCAGGTGTCCGTAGACCTTCTCCACCGGCACCGCGTAATCGCCCCCGAAGGCGATGATCTTGTTGGTGGGCACCAGGTCGATCCACTCGTTGAGCGCGCGCACCGTCATCTCCGGAGAGATGACGTGGCACCAGCAGAGGTTGAGCCAGACGTTGGGGAAGGTCTTCCCCATCACCCCCACGGTACCCACCCAGGGGATGCCGGCGTGGTAGCAGTCGAAGCGGGTTCGGCGGTGCTGCTGTAGCAGGGGGATGAGGTGTCGGGGATGGTGCTCGGTAAAGTCGTTCCAGTTGTTCCAGATGATGCCGGTGTGGACGGCGACCGGGAGGTTGAGGTCGGCTGCCGACTCCAGGAGTCGGTGGGTGAGGTAATCGTGAAGGACGCGGGAGTCTTCACCCGCAGTTCCTTTGTCCCAGAGGGTGGCGAAGGCCTGCTTCGCTTCTTCCCTGGGGGGGGTGCCGGTGGGCTGGCAGGTCATCTTGAGGCCGACCACGCCCCGGCTCCTCCACGAGTCCACCAGGGCTTCGGCCAGGGTTACGCTGGTCTCCAGGTTGTTGACCTGGATGTTGAGTTCGGCGCTCATTTTTTCGACATCGGCGCGGGTGAGGAGGCTGTCGGCCGGCAGCGGCATCAGCGGCACCAGGATGTCATCTTGCAGGTCGTACCGGCCGCACTGGGTGAGGCAGACCTCGATGTGGCAGCGGTCCCCGAGAACGCGCTGGTAGAGGCCCGGGGTATTGTCCCGGGCCAGGAGTTCGCTCAGGCCTTCGTAGGTATCGTCGTTGATGTCGTCCATGCCGTAGAACTCATGGGCCACGATGAAGGCCGGGCGAGCGTAACTCATCCAGCGAATGCGCTCGAAGTAGGGGTGGAAGACCCGCCAGCGCTCCCCCAGGGCGCGCTCCTCATCCTGAATGAGTCGGTACTCCTCATCGCTCATGCCCGCCGCCTTGAGGTCGGTCTGGGTGTAGTGGCTGAAGAGGGTGAAGACGCTCACCGGCCGACTGACTCGCTCGGCCTCCGGGCCCAAGTGCTCGTGAGCGTCAATGATGGTGAACTGGCCCAGGCGTTGTACCAGGCTCTTTTCCAGCGGTGTCATCTTCGTTCTCCATTGCCGGAGGTACGGTCTGCTCCGGTCGTACGGCTCGTATGAGTTGACCGGCAGGGGCGCAGGTAGAGTTCCTTGCTCCGGGTAAAGGTCAAGTCTTGCTCCACGGCCTGGCCGCTCAGAGCGGCCAAGGCGATGGCCACGTCCTCCTCCACCTCCTCGGGTGAGAGCATACCGACGCACACGGTGTCGGTGGTCTTGCAGTACCGGTAGACGAAGGGGATGCCTGACGGGGGCATGACCCGGCCAGCGGCCAGGGGCTTGATGCAGATAACCGGTTTTGGGGTCTCCCGGATAACGCGCCCCTGCCAGTCCGTCTCCAGGGGCATCAGGAACCCGGCCACGTTAAAGGGAAGAATGAAGACCTCCACGTCATAGCCGACCTGGGTGACTATGGGCAGGGCTTCCGGCCGGTGGGTGCACAGGCCCGGTATCATTCCCCGCGAGCGGATGTGCTCCAGCAGGCCCTCGACCCCGGTGATCTCCTGCTTGCCGGTGTGCAGGTGGCGGTCGGTGAAGGTGGGGTGGAGCATGCAGATCTCTGCCCCGGCCTCAGCGCACCAGTCGATGTCGGGCAAGGTTTCCTCGCTGGTGGCCTTGCCCGGGGTGGCGATCCAGTGCATCGCCAGGCCGGTCTCCTCCCGGAGTCGACGCAGGAGCCCGGGCATGCGGGGTTCGGGCGGCGAGACGATGCCGGTCACACCCAACTCGGCCGCGCGTCGCATCACCTCCAGGATGCGCTCCTCGGTGAAGTAGCGTCGAAGCCAGGTGCTTCGGGCCTTGGAGAAGTGGGAGTAGCCGAAGAACGGGTTCGTCCCGCACAGCAACCGCGAGACTTCGAGTCCGCCGATGGTGGTCGTGGGGAAGCCCATCAGCCTGTCTTCCTGGTGTCCGCCTTCGCAGCGTTGACTCCCCCGCGGTCCCCCGGCGGGCGGAGCCGTTACCGGTTCCTCTGTATACTCCGGTTGTGTCCTCCGGTCAAGAAAAAGAACGCGCGTCGTCCCCCGGGCCTGGCGGAGGACCCCCGGGCCGGGCGCCGCAGACACCGACGACGGACGCGGCCGCCGCCCCCGCCGCGAAGTGCTCAAGTGGAAGGTCAGCGGGAGCCGATAAAACATCAGGGACAGTCAAGAAAGCCAGGGGGCAGAGCACCCCTGCCCGACGGTCGGCACAGCGCCCAGGCGGGAGCCCGGCGTGTGCATCTCCCACCTTGGCCGAAGGCGCAGTGGGTGTGGGCCCGGCTTCGCGGAGACGAGTGGTCATGGTCAGCCCGGTGCATCCAGGGCGTGCGCTGATCGATGTCGTGTGTGCCTCGGTGCTCGCCGCGGTCCTCTGTTGCGGTTGCGCGGGCCCGCCGGCCGAGGTCGAGTTGGTCGCGGGCGGACCCCCGGCCGGTCCTCCACCCACGGGGAGGCCCGCCCCCAGGCCGACTGCTGAGGTAGCTGCGCCACCAGCCCTTCCCACGATCGAGCCCGTCTCAGTGGTCCCGCCTCCCACCGGCCCGGCCGTCGCACCGCTGGGGCCGCCACCCACCGCACCCGCGCCGCCCTCGCCTGAAGAGTTCCCTGTGCCCCCATTGCCCCCGGAGTATGAGGTGGTCGGTCCCAGTCTGGCTCCGCCGGCAGAGGCGGCCCAGGAGAAGCCTACCAGCCTGCTGTGGGTCAAAGTTGACGAGTATGGTTCCTTGGCCCAGACCGACAAGGAGTTCGTACTCTTTTATCCCCTGCGCTACCACGGAGGCTTCACCGCCACTACCAGGAGTACGGATATTCAGAAGGTCGCAGACCTGACGGTGGCTCCGATAGACCCGGAGAAGCTCGAACTGATCAAGCAGTTGGACAACGTGCTCGGTGTGAACGCCACGCATTACAGTTCGTTGAACCTGCTGATCATCAAGGTCCCCCTGGTTGGTGAAGGCGGGGGGACGGGCACCCAACTCGTGGGCCAGGTCAAGGAGCTGTTGGATCTGCTCGACGCTCCCCGCAAGCAGGTGGCCATCGAGGCCAAGATCGTGGAGATTGCTCGGGAGGATGAGATTCAGTTGGGGGTGGACTGGTCGGTGACCCACGCCGAGGGCGATGTCCGCAGCGTCACGGGTAATTTCAACATCCCGGGCAGTCTCCGCTTCGGTACCAACGACTTTAACGTGGCCTTCGATACGGGGCTGGACTCCCACCTTCGCCTGGAGGCCACACTGCGAGCCCTGGAGGCCATGGCCAAACTCGAGGTGATCTCCGAGCCGAGCATGGTGGTAGAGGTAGGACAGACGGCCCGGGTGCTGGTGGGACAAGAGATTCCCATCCAGTCCGAGTGGAAGGGCCGGGCGGGCAGTCAGAGCATCACTACCAAGCTCAAAGACACGGGTGTGAGACTGTGGGTCACCCCGCTGACGGTGAGCGACGATACCATCCGACTGCAGGTCTGGGTCGAGGTCTCCGACGTCCAGGAGTTCCTGGTCACCGGGGAGGGCATCCAGAATCCGGTGATCAATACCCGCAACGCTCAGACCACCGTCAGCGTCCGGGACGGAGAGATCATCAAGATCGCCGGCCTGCTTACCAAGGACGAGGTCAAGACTGAGGTGAAGGTTCCCCTGCTCGGCGACATCCCCTTCGTGGGCTTCGTCTTCAAGAGTTGGCGCTATGACACCGTGGAGCGGGACCTGCTCATTTTCATCACCCCCCGCATCATCCGCGGCCCGCTCATCGAGCCCGATGCGAGTAGTTTGTTCGTGGGGGCCCTCCCCTGAGATCGGCTTCGGTGTGGTCCCCCGGGCTGACATTTTGACACTCAGCCAGCGCCCCGCCAGCAGCCTTTCCTCGCCAGACTGACAAGGTGACCGGCCCGCTGCACTGGCTGCAACAGTCTGTTCATCCTAATGCCCGTCTGCTCTGAGATTTATGGCTCATACCTGGCGCCACCGACCTTGGCACGGCTTTTGCGCTGCATAGGGGGGAATGCTGTGTCTGTCGGTGGTGGAGGATGAGTCAATGGTTGCTCAGGCGCCCGTGTCCACAGCCGGGGGACCCTTGCGCATCCTGGTGAGTGACCAGGACGAGCAGGCCCGGGAGGCTTTGAGGCGCTGCCTCCAACGCCGACACTACAAACTCTACGAGGCGGGAAGTGGTCGGGAGGCCCTGCACATTCTCCGTCGGCGGGTGGTGCACGTGCTGGTGAGCGCGGTGGAACTGCCCGATACGACGGGCTTCGATGTGGCCCGCGGGCTGCGAGAGTTGGATCGCTGGGTGCCTTTTATTCTCACGGTGAGCGAACTCAACAAGGAGGTATTCCTGAGGGCCCTGCTGGCCAGGGCCTTTACCGTGATCCAGAAGCCCATCGACGACTGGCTGTTCCAGACCACGTTGGACCACTTGGTCGGGCGCTGGTATCGAAGGGGTGTTCCCCCGGTCCGGGACGACCGTCGGTCGTCCTGGCGCTGGTCAGTCCGGGAGGAGGAACTGCTGTAGGGAGGTCGGTCGGGCGGATCCTCCTCCGCAGAAAGGAGACGGGTATCGATGGAGATTAGGCCTTTGGGAGATCGGATCGTCGTAAAGAGGCTGGAGGCTAAGGAGAAGACCAAGGGCGGAGTTTTCCTGCCCGATACGGCCAAGGAGAAGCCCCAGGAGGGCAAGGTGGTGGCTGTGGGGCAAGGCAAACTCCTGGACAGCGGTGAGCGCGCCAAGCCTCAACTCAAGAAGGGAGACCGCATCATCTTCAGCTCCTACGCCGGCACCGAGGTGACGGTGGATGGCGAGGAACTGCTGATCATGAGCGAGGAGGACGTTCTGGCCAAGACCAAGAAGTAGTTGACCTCAGAGCGGGGGGGGCGGGGTGTGGCCGTGACCCGCGCCTGTCTGCCAGCGAGGGCTCGGCCTGGGGCGTAAGACAGGCCGGACTCCAAGAGGTCGCAGATCAAGCGACGAGGAGGTATTGATGCCAGCCAAGAGGATTGCATTTGACACGGAGGCCCGGGAAGCCATTCGCCGGGGTGTGAATCAGTTGGCCCGGGCCGTCGCCGTGACCCTGGGGCCCAAGGGCCGTAACGTCATCCTGGAGAAGAGTTTCGGCGCTCCCACCGTCACCAAGGACGGCGTCACCGTGGCCAAGGAGATCGAACTCAAGGACTCCTACGAAAACATGGGGGCCCAGATGGTCAAGGAGGTCGCCTCCAAGACCAGTGAGGTGGCCGGCGACGGCACCACCACCGCCACCGTCTTGGCCGAGGCCATCTTCGAGGAGGGTCTCAAAAACGTGGCCGCCGGCGCCAACCCCATGGCCCTGAAGCGTGGCGTGGAGCGAGCCGTCCGGGCCGTGGTCAAGGACCTGACCAAGCGCAGCACCGCGGTCACCGGCCGCGCCGAGATCGCCCAGGTCGCCGCCATCGCTGCCAACAATGACCCCGAGATCGGCAAGATGATCGCCGACGCCATGGAGAAGGTCGGCAAAGACGGCGTCATCACCGTGGAGGAGGGCAAGTCCCTGGAGACCACCGTGGACTGGGTGGAGGGGATGCAGTTCGACCGAGGCTATCTCTCTCCCCACTTCGCCACCGACCGGGAGTCCATGACCTGCGTCCTCGAGGAGCCCTACGTCCTCATCCACGAGAAGAAGATCTCGGCCGTCAAGGATCTCATTCCCCTGCTGGAGAAAGCGGTCCAGTCGGGCAAACCCCTGCTGGTGGTCGCTGAGGACATCGAGGGTGAGGCCCTGGCCACCCTGGTGGTGAACAGGCTGCGTGGCGTGCTGGCCTGCTGCGCCGTCAAGGCCCCGGGGTTCGGCGACCGCCGAAAGGCCATGCTGGAAGACGTCGCCATCCTCACCGGCGGCACGGCCATCTTCGAGGCCCTGGGCATCGACTTGGAGAACGTTCAGCTCACCGATCTGGGTCGGGCCAAACGGGTGGTCATCGACAAGGACAACACCACCATCATCGAGGGGGCCGGAGAGACCGACGCCATCCGTGGCCGCATCGAGCAGATCAAGAACGAGATCGAGGACACCACCTCCGACTACGACCGCGAGAAACTGGAAGAGCGCCTGGCCAAGTTAGCCGGTGGCGTGGCCCAGATCAACGTCGGCGCCTCCACCGAGGTGGAGATGAAGGAGAAGAAGGCCCGCGTGGAGGACGCCCTGCACGCCACCCGGGCTGCGGTCGAGGAGGGCATCCTCGTCGGTGGCGGTGTGGCCCTGCTCCGGGCCCTGCCGGCGCTCTCCCGGGTAAAGGCCGCGGGGGACGAGGCCGTCGGCGTGGACATCGTTCGCCGAGCCCTGGTGGCCCCACTCCGCTTTATCGCCGAGAACTCCGGGGCTGAGGGCTCCGTGGTGCTCCAGCGGGTGTTAGCTGAGAAGGGCAACTTCGGCTTTGACGCCAACACCGGTGACTACTGTGATCTGGTCAAGGCCGGGATCATCGACCCCACCAAGGTGGTGCGCTCGGCGCTCCAGAACGCGGCCTCCATCGCCGGACTGCTGCTCACCACCGAGGCCCTCATCAGTGAGATCCCGGAGAAGAAGCCCGCAGCGCCAGCCGGCCCACCCCCGGACATGTACTGAGCCGCACGGCCGACTTCGCCCGCCGAAGCGGGCTTCGGCCCGCGAAGGCGGGCTTCGTCGCCCCAAGGCCGAAGGGTCGCCGAGCCGACTCCGCCAGAGCAGCGGCGGCTGCGTCGGCCGGACGCGCCATCCGCCGTCGGCCGAAGCCTATGGCGGAGGACGAAGCCGCTTTGGCGACGGCGCGCTACGGCCCGCAGGCGGCTCGCCCGGACCGCCCTTCGACGGGCTCAGGGCGGGGTGAGCATGTCGAACCCCGAAAGCGAGAAGCGCGTCGGGGTAGGTTTCCGACTTCTTCGATTCTCCGGGCCCGACGCGTGGGGCCTCCGAGCCTACTTCGCCGTAGTAGCCACGGCTACGAAGGCTGAACCTCTTCGATTCTTCTTTTTTAGTTCCCTCGCGCCCGCGTGGCGGACGCTCACTGATCCGTCCCCAGTTTCGCGGTTCTTTGGGTGGCACACCTTGAGCTTGCTCAAGGTGTGGGCGAAGCCCCGGAAATCGCA
>CBDVDV010000017.1:0-30477 GCA_965372835.1 uncultured bacterium
CTCATCCGCTGCGCCGACTATGTGCGAAGCCAGCGGCCGGAGTGGACCATCGGCCAGGCTTCCTGGGGACTGCGGGTCGATGAGCCCGGCGAGTACAAGCACATCCAGCGCATCTCCCAGGCCGTGGACTACATGGTCGAGGTCAGGGAGCGATCGGCGGAGGTCGGCCGACGACGCGAGATCGTGGAGGGAGTGTCCTGCGCCTTCGGCTCGGTGGGAGGCGTCTTCGTTGAACCCCCTCAGCACTGGGACAGGCTGCGGTGGTTCCTCCCCTGCGGGCTGGGCTCGGCCCGGGCCCTGGCCGGGCTCTGGGCCGACGGCGGGCGGGCCTGTGAGTACTTCTACCGTCCCTTCGCCAACCCGGCTGAGGAGGTCTCCTGGCGGGTCGGCGCCAGCATTCTCTCGGCACCGCTGACCCCACCTGAGACGGCCCTCCGGGAGGCCGTCGAGAGGGTGTATGGCGCCGTCGGGCAGACCCTCGAGCAACTCGCAGACTGGTTCGATCGCGGGGAGCAGGCGTACTTCTCACGCTCCGACTTCACCGTGGGTCAGGGCTCACTCTCACTTGAGCCGTTGATCTGGAAAAAGAACCCAGCGGCTGCGGGGCCGCCCGTGTACCTTCGCGAGCGCATGTCGCCCGCATCCCGGGCGAGCTACGCGAAGGAACTCGAAGGGCTCAAGTCGGTGCTCGAGGACCTGAGGGGGGACATACCCAACACCGAGGCGGTCGATAGGACACTCACCTGCATTGACGGAACGTTACAGGACATCGCGAGTCTGACGTAAGACCGGGTGACGCGCAGGGGAGGGAATACGAGTGACACTGCCACAGTATCGTCGGTCAGGTAGGCTCTGGTACGTGAGTGACGGCTACATCTGGGACGACCTGCCCGCCTGCTACCGTCGGGAGGGTGGCCGACCGCTGGAGTGCTCATCCAAACTCTTCATCTACAACCCGCAAAGCAGGACGGCGCGGGTGGAGGCGCGTTTCTACCATGTCGACCGGCCGCCAACCTCGCTCAGGCTGAGTGTCAAGCCAGGCAGAATAGAGTCCATTGAGCTTGCCGTCCTGGCTGAAATCCCGCACAAACAGTCTTTCTGGATCGAGGTGGCGTCGGACGTGCCGGTCTTCCCGCAGGCCCGGCATGAGGACTTTACCTTTTGGGACCCTGTGCCCGATGCGCTGGTCTCCGTGGCGCCCTACCCGGGGCCGCTGCGAGATGAGACCTCCTGGGTCTTGCCGGACTGTTACCAAAGCGTTCCCGGGCGAAGCAGTTGGTACGAGGTCGAAACCTTGAGCATCCTCAATCCGCGCAAGCGCCGGCGGACGGTCCGCGTGCGCTACCTCCTTCGGAACCGCGACGGAGGCGGGGAAGAGGAGATCGAAATCCCGGGCGAGCGCGTGGCCCAGCTCAACGTCTGGGAGCGTTACCCGCAGGCGCTGGGGACCAAGAACGGTCCGCCCGTCTGTCCGCTGGGCGACTACGCAATACGTATCGACGCTTCCGGACCGGTCATCCCCCAGATCACCCGTCGCGCGCGCTGGAGTGGCCGTCCGTCCATTGTCGGCGCCAGGAGCCTCATGGCTTTCCCGCTTCGGAAGGACAGGTACCGGCTCTGGTACTACCCCGGTGGGTTGATCGTTGACCGGGGCGTCCTGCCTCGCGCTCGCCCGGACCAGCACCCTTTGAGCCAATGCGACAACACCTGGAACCTGCTCTTCATCAATAACCTCGATGAGAAGCGTACTGCTCAGGCGAAGGTGAAGTTTCACAATCCTGGGGGCAGCAGTGTGGAGTCCTCTTCTCTTCCGGTCAAGCCGCTCCGGGCGATCCTCGAATGCCTGCACGGCGAGCCCTGGCTCGGGAAGTTCACTCGCGTCGGCGAGCCCTTCGCCATGACCGTGAGTGCTGACGGACCCGTGTGTCCGGAGGTCACCTGTGCTGAGTTCGAGATGTGGAGCCAGGTGTGTCCCGGGGCCATGTCGGCGGTGAACTTCTACCCCGGGCCGCTGACCAACGAGCGGCGGTGGTGGCTCGGTATCGGCCCAGTCGGCGGTGCAGATACCGTCAACACCGAGTGGTCGCAGTCTTACCACCTCTTCAACCCGGGCCGGAAGCCCGTGACCGTGCAACTGTCCTTCATGGGGTTGAGGAGGACACGGACTCACACCGTCGACGTCTGCCCCGGTGGCGTTCGCCAGGTAGACGTCTCCGAGATCAAGGGGCTCACTGTCGGTACACCCTTCATGGTGCGGGCCGACGGCGACGGGGCGTTCTGCGCACAGGCGTTCGTGCGGGCCTTCACCCGAGGGCTGCCCCATACTCGGTCGATTTACTCCCTCATGGGCGTACCCATGAGGCTGACTTAGGGCTCGGGAGCGAAGCATGGCGAGTTTCCGCATCGAGACCTACGACAGGAACCACTTGGAGGGGATGACGGGCCTCTACAACTCGGAGACCGAGTTCGAACCCCACATCGCCCCACTCGACCCGGGCCGGTTCATCGAGTTGGTCGAGCCTAAATCGTACTTCGACCCGACCAGGCTGTTCGTCGCGCTGGAGGGGGGTGAGGTTGTCGGCTGGGTTCACGCCTGCGTTGCTGCCGGTTCCGAAGGCGGCCATGATCCCACTAACAAAGTCCCCCGCATCAGGATGCTCATCTATCCAAGCAGCCGGCTCAAGGTTGGGAAAGCGCTGGTGGCCCAAGCGACGGATTGGCTCAAGCAGAGCGGCCGAAACGAACTCCTCGCCATGCACGCTCGTGCCGGGTACCCCTTCTACCGGGGCCTGTGGATGGGCGGTGAGCCCATGTGCCCGGTGACGCTGCCACACGTCCACCTGGCCTTTGAAGTCGGCGGATACAAGAACACCCAGGAGTCCATCTTCATGGTCGCTGAGATGCCCTCGCCTCCAGAGGAAGTCACAGCGATGACGAATATCGAACTGGTCGAGTCTCCAGCCGAGATGAAGCACGAGCCGATGCGCGAGTCCTGGATCGGGTTCGAACCCATGCGGACCAGAGCGCTCACCGGCGAGGAGGAGGCGGGCAGCATCGGCTGGGTGCTTCAGCCCCACCTCGATCGCCTGGGGGCGCCCTGCGTCAACATCTGGAGCCTGGGGGTGAAAGAGGAACATCGTCGGAAGGGCATCGCCTCGGCTCTGGTGTCGCGGGTGATGGCCCGCGGGTACGGGATGGGTGCACGGTCTGCTTCAGTCGGCACCCAGCTCTGGAACGCCGGGGCCCACGCCACCTATGGAAAGCTCGGCTTCCGCCCGTATTGCATCGTCGTCGGTCGGACGCTGAGCCTTTCCGGATGTGAGACGGAGTCATCGTCGTGAAAGAAAGATGTCACCTGCATTTCCGGGTGGGAGCCGCCAAGGCCGAGATTACGCCCCCGCTTGAGGTCGGTATCCTCATGTCGGCGGCTGATGGGAAGTGGGAGCCCTTCGAGGGCGTGCGTTCTCCCCTTTACGCTCGCGCTCTTGTCATCGAAGGGACCGGCCGACGGATTGCCCTGGTCTCGCTTGATCTGCTCGGCATTTCCGGAAAAGCCTTCGGGGGAAAGCGTCGTTTCGAGGCGCGGGTGGCTTCGGCCTCGAACGGCGTGCTTCGCTCTCGGGACCTGATCCTGACGGCGACCCACACGCATTCCGCCCCCGAGACGTTGGCCGTCACGGACCTCTATCGGACGCCGCAGTTCAAGCGCTGGGCTGGGATGCTGGCCGAGCAAATCGGTCAGGCTGTTCGCCGCGCAGCGCAAGACATGAAGCCGTGCCTGCTGGGGATAGCGAGCGCGGAGGTCCCTGGTCTCGCCATCCACCGACGGATCAAGACAACCCAGGGGGTGGTGCTTTCGCATCCCGAGCCACCTCCTGAGACAGTCATCTCTCGCGAGGGGGCCCTTGACCCCACGGTCAATGTTGCCGCCTTCCTGGGTCACTCCAAGGAGCCGGTGGCTGTCCTGGTCAACGCTACCTGTCACCCGGTCCACGAGATGTGCATTCGCCACGTCTCTCCCGACTACCCCGGCGAGATGTGCAGGGAGTTGGAGGCCCGACACCGGGGCGCGACCGCCTTCTTTTTCAACGGGGCTGCGGGGAACATCAACCCACCAACCGTCTCAGGCGGCCCGGATAGCGCGCGGAGCCATGGGCAGAGGCTGGCCAGAGCCGCTGAAAAACTGCTTGGCCAGGTGGAGCCCGTCGAAGGGAAGGAGGTCGTCTTTCTGAGAAGCCGAGTTTCGCTTCCTGGGCGAACGCTGACCGGTCGGCCCTCGAAGGTTCCGCTTATTACAGAACTCACGGCGCTTCGCCTGGGGGGCGTCGGCCTTGTTTTCATCCCAGGTGAGCCCTTCGTGGAGATTGGCTTGAGTATCCGCCAGGCTTCGCCCTTTGAGCCCACGTGGGTTGTCAGTTACGCTGGTGACTACGTCGGCTACATCCCAACCGACCGCGCTTTCGACGAGGGAGGATACGAACTCGGTCCCGGCCCGTGGGCCCGGGTTGGACCTGGAAGCGAGGGGATCATCCGGCGGGAGGCACTGGCGCTCCTCAGGTGCCTCGAATAGACCGTGGAGTATGTGTTGACGGCAATAAGCACGACCCAGGTCCGAAGTCGTCGGTCGTGATCCGGCAGCGAAATCACCGAACTGGCTGAGCGCGTTCCGTCGCCAAACCAGCCGGAGTGGCTTGGGGTGGGTGAGGGGACTCGAACCCCCAGCCCCGTGAGCCACAGTCACGTGCTCTAACCATTTGAGCTACACCCACCATCGGACAGTGCGCCCGAAGGCTCCACCAAACACCTAACCTACATCATCAGCCTGGGTTCTGTCAAGCGCCTTGGTGCTGTCACACCAGAAGCGCTGCAGAGATGGCGCGCCCTGATGTCCATACGGACGCCCGTATGGGCGGCTGCGGCTGTGGGCCGGGTTGACCCGCACCCCGACAGGCGGTAGTATGGAAGAGAGCCGGGCGCCCTCGGACACTTGCGCCCGTGCGACCGTAAGAGTACGTGCGCTGAAGGCGAGCGATGATCGGTATCACCAAACTCCTCTGTGGCCGGGCGACGGTGAGTGAGGCCCTTCGCTCTGACCGCAAGGCGCGCCCCGACCTCATCCAGTTCGCCTCGCGCTCCGGACCGATGGTCGTCTGGAACGTGACCGCACGCTGCAACCTCCATTGTGCGCACTGCTACGCCGCTGAGTCCTGCGGCGATGAAGAACTGACCACGGCCGAGGGGCTGGCCCTCATCGACGACCTGGCCGGCCTTGATGTGCCTGTGGTGCTGCTGTCCGGCGGCGAACCGCTGCTTCGGGAAGACGTGTTCGACCTCATTGGCCATGCGCGCGACCGGGGCCTGCGCCCCAGCCTCTCCACCAACGGTACCCTCATCGACGAACCGACGGCCCGGCGGCTGGCCGAGGTCGGCACTGCCTACGTGGGTGTCAGCCTGGACGGGCTGGAGGAGACGCACGACCGGTTCCGGGGTGAGCCGGGGGCCTATCGGCGAGCGCTCGCAGGCCTCCGGAACGCTCGCGATGCGGGCCTGAAGACGGGGATTCGCTTCACCGTCACCCGGGACAACATGGGTGACCTGCCCCGGCTCCTGGCGCTGACCGAGGAAGAGCGGATACCTCGCTTCTGCATGTACCACCTGGTCTATGCCGGTCGCGGCCGAGGCCTGAGGCAACGTGACCTGTCGGGCGCCCAGCGCCGTCGGCTGGTTGAGGACCTGATGCGGACGGCGCTGGACTGGTGCCGGCGGGGCGTCGAAGCCGAAATCATCACCACTGACAACCACGCCGATGGCGTCCTGGTGCTCCGCTACGTCGAGGAGCATCAGCCCGAACGGGCCGAGGAGGTCCGGCAACTGCTGCGGATGGCCGGGGGGTGCTCGGCTGGGCGGAAGTTCGTCCAGATCGATCCCTGGGGGAACGTCCACCCGTGCCAGTTCTGGCCCGAGGTCACCATGGGCAATGTTCGGGAGCAACCATTCTCGGAAATCTGGCAGGAAAGCGCCGACCCCAGCGTCGCCAGACTTCGTTCGATGCCCGCGCCCTTGACCGGGGAGCGCTGTAGTCGGTGCGTCTACCGGGAGTTCTGTGGGGGATGTCGGGTCCGAGCCATGGTGCTGGGCGATGAGTGGGGCGATGACCCCAGTTGCCCGCTCAGTTGGGAGGAGATCCTCGCCCCTGCGCCGACGAAGTGAGGGCCTGAGGATGCTCCCCCAGCGACGTCGACGGCTCAGAGCGCTCTACGCTCATCTCTACGGACAACTGGACCAGAAGATTGGGCGGGAAAAGGACATTCTCAAGCGCTATATTCACGCCTTGGGACGTCTGCTCAGGGAAGAATCGGTTCCAGGAAAAGGCGAGGACCGACACCATGCTCGACCTCCGTTTCATCCGTGAAAATGTAGACGTCGTCAAAAAGGCTGCTCAGGACAAGGGGGAACGCCCCGACCTGGACGGCCTGCTCGCCGCCGACGAGCGCCGACGGGAACTTCTGCGCAAGGTCGAAGTGCTCCGTGCCGAGCGCAACGCTGCCTCCCGCCAGGTCAATGAACTCAAGAAGAAGGGCGAGGACGCCTGCGACATCATCGAGCGCGTCCGCGCCATCTCCCAGGAGAGCAAGGGCCTCGAACATGAACTGTCCGAGGTCCGGGGCCAACTCAGCGAACTGCTTCTAACCGTCCCCAATATCCCAGCCCCGGACGTCCCCGTCGGCGCGACCGATGCCGACAACGCCGAGGTCAGCCGATGGGGTGAGGTGCCCAAGTTCGAGTTCGAGCCCAAGCCCCACTGGGACATCGGAAGCGCTCTGGACATTCTGGACTTCGAGCGCGCGGCGAAGATCGCGGGCAGTAACTTCGCCCTGTTCAAAGGCGCCGGGGCCAGGCTGGTGCGGGCGCTCATCAACTTCATGCTCGACCTGCACACTACCGAGCACGGCTACACCGAGGTCTTCCCCCCCCTCTTAGCGAACCGCGACGCCATGGTGGGCACCGGTCAACTCCCCAAGATGGAAGAGGACATGTACCACCTGGACACCGACGACCTCTTCCTCATCCCCACGGCCGAGGTCCCGGTCACCAATATCTACCGCGACGAAATCCTCAGCCACGAGGACCTCCCCATCTACCTCACCGCCTACACCGCTTGCTTCCGCCGGGAGGCGGGCTCCTACGGACGGGAGACGCGGGGGCTGCTTCGGGTGCACCAGTTCGACAAGGTGGAGATGGTGAAGTTCGTCCACCCCGACACGTCCTACGACGAACTGGAGAAGTTGCTGGCCAACGCCGAGGTGGTGATGAAGCACCTGGGGCTTCACTACCGGGTGGCACTCCTCTGCACCGGGGAGTTGAGTTTCGCCGGCACCAAGTGCTACGACATCGAGGCCTACGCCCCCGGCGTGGACCGCTGGCTGGAGGTCTCTTCCTGCTCCAACTTCGAGGGCTTCCAGGCCCGCCGAGCCAACATCCGCTTCCGCGATGAGGACGGCAAAGTGCGCTTCGTCCACACCCTGAACGGTTCCGGTGTCGCCCTCCCGCGCATCATCGCCTGCCTCCTGGAGACCTACCAGCAGGAGGACGGCTCCGTCCGCCTCCCCGCCTGCCTGGCCCCCTACATGGGCGGGTTGGACACCATCGGTAGACGCGAGTGAGTGGAGTTGCGAGCGAATGAGCGAACAAGGAGACAAGTCAGGCGTCAAGTGCGTGGCCGTGGTCCAGTGCGCGGTGGCCAAGGAACGGTGTTCCGGGACGCACTGTGCGCTCGCCTTCCACCGCCGGGAGCACCACTTCTCCGGGTACGGAGCGGACGTGCTCTACCTCCCCTTCTCTTGTGGTGGGTGCCCCGGTCGGCGGGTCTCACGCCTGGCGGCCAACCTCAAGAGCAGGCTCAGCAAAGAGGTGGGCATCGAACCGGACAAGATCGTCGTACACCTCTCAGCCTGCGTGGTGAACGAGAGTGGCCACTATCCTCCCTGCCCGCACCTGGACGACATCAAGACCATCCTCACCCGCAAGGGCCTGAAGGTGGTCGAAGGCACCTACGTCAGCGCCACTTCGGAGAAGCGCAGGCAAGAGGGCTATTACGGCCGACTTGCCAACGATGGCTGAGTGGACAGGCTCGGCACCGGTGCGCAGGCGCTATGGTTTGATGTCGATGTCGAGGCCGATGGCTTTGTTGTAGGTGTTGAAGGCGCTCATCATGGCGGCGCACGCTAAGGCCTCGGCCAGTTCCCGCTCGCTGGCGCCCGCCTGCTTGGCCAGCGCTGTGTGCGCGTAGACACAGTAGGGGCAGCCATTGGCCGCGGAGACGGCCAGGCAGATGAGTTCCTTGTACTTCTGGGGAATCTCACCACCGATGCGCGCGGCCTCGTCCAGCTGCAGCATGGCTTCCAGGAACTTGGGTGTGCGGCCCATGGCCTTGAAGGTGTTGGGGACGAAGCCGACGGCCTTTTTCAGGTTGTCGTAGACCTTGGCCAACTTGCCTGAGGCTTCCTCTTCACTGACCAACTTCACAGCAGGCTCCATCATGCACCTCCCTTGGACCCCTGGTTGGGGCTGACCTATGCGGTTACTTTCTCTCCAGTGGCGCGGGTGAGAACTCTTGGGTGAGCAGTGACTCAGTGTCGGCGGAAGAAGGTCTCGCGGATTTCGCGCAGGGTGTAGCCCGACTGGTTGAGTTCGCGAATGAGGTCGAGTCGGCTGAAGACGCTTTCGTCGAACATTCGGCGGCCGGTTTCCGTGACCTCCGCGGGGGTGATGAAGCCCAGGGTGATGTAGCGGTAGAGGACCTGTCGGCTGATGCCCGTGGCCCGAAGCACCTCCTCGGTGCGGTAGAGCTTCTTGGGCTGCACAGGTTCCGCTTTGTCCTTCGGGTCCGCAGTCATGGGACAGCCATTCCTTGCGAGGAATCCTCAAATGCTGCGAGTCGGCGCAGGTGCTTGGCCACGCAGCGGGCCAGCCCGTCCGGACCATACCCCCCTTCCAACATGCTCAGGACCCGACCCTGGGCGGTGACCTCAGCCTGGGCCACGACCAGGTCGGTCATTCGGCCGAAATCTCCCACCTCCAGGCTCAAGCCCACCATCAGGTCGCCTCGGTAGCCATCGAAACCGGCAGATATGAGGATAAACTCCGGCTGGCTCCGGCTGCAAGCCTCTTCCAGCGCCTCGGTGAAGAGGGCCAGGTACTTCTCAGCCGGGGTGGTCCATTCGAGTGGCACGTTGAGGGTAGTGCCTTCCGCTTCTCCCGAGCCCCGCGAGGCTCGGCTGCCCGTCCCCGGGTAGAACGGGTAGATGTGAAGCGAGAGGTAGAACACCCGCGGGTCGTCGTAGAACGCCTCCTCAGTACCGTTGCCGTGGTGGACGTCCCAGTCGACGATGAGCAGGCGCTCCAACCCCTGACTGAGGAGCCAGCGGGCGGTGACAGCGATGTTGTTGAAGATGCAGAAACCCATCCCCCGGCTGGGTCGGGCGTGGTGGCCGGGAGGGCGGACCAGGCAGAGGGCCCGGCGGGCGTCGCCGGCGAGGACGCGCTCGGCGGCGACGAGCCCGGCGCCGGCCGCGTGGCAGGCTGCTTCGTAGCCGCCGGGGGTGATGACCGTGTCGAAGTCCAGCCAGCCGCCCCCTGCTTCAGCGGTGCTGCGCACCAGGTCGATGTAGTCGGGATCGTGGACGGCGGCGATCTCGTCACGCGTCGCTGCTCGAGGTGGAAGGACCCGGCACCGGTCCCAGAGGCTGGCCTCGCGCAAATGCTCGATGATGGCGTCGAGGCGGCTTTGGTTTTCCGGGTGGAAGTCGGTGGCGTGCCGGGCAAAGACATCACCGGAGATCAGAAGTACAGGCTCTTTGCTCATCCCATTATCTCTGTGAGTCGGCGGCTCCCCTACGCCCAAGCCAGGCCAGTGAGGCCGCGCCTCAGGTCAGGGCCCGCCGCATCCGTTCCATGGCCTCGGCCAGCCGGTCGTCGGGCACGGTGAGCGAGATGCGGATGTAGCCCTCGCCGTGCTCGCCATAACCTCGGCCCGGGGCCACCACCACCTGGGCACGTTCCAGCAGCAGGTCGGCGCACTCGAGCGAGCCCATCCCGTCAGGGGTGGGCAGCCAGAGGTAGAAGGTGCCCTTAGGGAGTTGGACCTCCCAGCCGATAGCGGTCAGGGTGTCGGCGACCAGCCGACGTCGGCGCTCGTAGATGGTGAGCATGCGGTCTATGTTCTCGGCGCAGCGCTCCAGGGCGGCGATACCGGCGTACTGGATGGCGTTGGGGATGCCCGAGTCGGTGTTGGATTTGACCTGGGCGATGCCGCGGAGGAGGTCAGGGCTTCCCACAGCGAACCCGATGCGCCAGCCCGTCATGTTGAAGGGCTTGGAGAGCGAGTTCAGTTCGATGCCCACCTCCCGCGCGCCCGGCGCCTGGAGGAAACTCAGCCTGGGGGCTCCGTCGAAGACGAACTCGCTGTAGGGGTTGTCGTGGCAGACGGCGATTGCACGCTCCCGTGCCCAGGCCACCAACTGCGCGAAGAACTCAGGAGTGGCCACGGCGCCCGTGGGGTTGTTGGGGTAGTTGAGGTAGATGGCGGTGGCTCGCTGACACACCTCGGCGGGGATTTCATCCAGCCGGGGCAGGAACCCGTCATCAGCCAGGATGGGGACGGAGACGGGCTCGCCCCCAGCCAGCAGGATACTGGCCCGGTACGCGGGGTAGCCCGGGTCGGTCAGCAGGACCGCCTCTCCCGGGTTGACGCGGGCCAGAGCGAAATGGTGACAGCCCTCTTTGCTCCCGATGAGGGCCAGGACTTCCGCTTGGGGATCGAGTTCGACGCCGTAGCGCTCGGCGTACCAGCGGGCGACACTCTGGCGGAAGGCCAGCATGCCCTTTTCCTCGTCGGTGGGGTAACGGTGGTTTTCGGGAGAGCGAGCGGTGCGGCACAGTTCGTCGACGACCGGATCCGGGGTGGGTTCGACGGGGTCGCCAATAGCCAGGCTGATGACGTCCTGGCCCCGGGCGCGGGCCCGGCGGATCTTCTCCCGGAGTTCGGAGAAGAGGTACGGTGGGATGCGTCCAAGTCGGTCGGCGAGTTGCATCTGCGTGTTCCTTGTCCTTCGTGTTCGGGTGTCAGCCGAGGTGCCCGGATACCCCTTGTGGGTGGTCGCTACGGCTTAGTGAAACTGCGCAGGACATTGGCTTCGGTGTCGAAGATTTCGAAGACGCGGTTGAGTCTGGCGTTCAGGAAGAGGTTCCAGACGTCAGGCTCCAGGGCGCAGAGCCTCAGGGTGCCCCGGCGGTTGTGCAGGTTGCGATTGAGGATGATGAGGTTGCCGATGGCTTCGCTGGAGAGTTGCTTGATGCCCTCGAAGTTGAGGACCAGTTTGACGTGCTTGGCGTGACTGTAGCGTTCCAGGAGTTCGCGGGTGGCCCGGGCCAGGGGGATGCGTTCTTCGGCGAAGTCGCGCTGCATGTGCAGCAGGATGATGTCCCTGGGCACGGCCTCCTGGGGTGTCACGCGTTGGCGTCCTTCGTGAGTGAGTCTAACTTTAGCCGTCGCTGCTCGCCGCCGCGCTGGGCTCCTCCTTGAAGGAGGCCAGCGCCGGCTCTTCGTCGTCGTAGATCTCGAAGACCTCATTGAGCCGGGTAGTGCGGAGAATGTCGTGGAACTGGGGTTCGAGGCAGCAAAGCTTCAGCGCGCCCTGGGCCGTGGTGACCAGCCGGCTCAAGGTCATGAGTTTGCCCAGGGTGGCGCTGGAAACGTACTCCAGGTGGGCGCCGTTCAGCACCAGGTTCAAGAACTCACCGGCCTCGACTCGGTCACAGAGTTCCTTGAACAGGGCGGTGACCGTGTCCCGGTCGGCGTAGGTCCGTCGGTCGAAGGTTGCCACGGCCACATCTTTGCCCGCGCTGTAGCCAGGCAGCACTCGCACCTGCATCAGTCACCCCTTCGTCCCAGAGCGTTGAGGCTCAGCCCCCGGCCGCTGGCCTCGGGATTATAGGGGTCGACGGCAAACAATGTCAACGCCTTTTCTCAGCAAGCCTTCTTGCTTTTAGAAGTAGTCAGGGGGGGAGACGTGGGCCCAGTGGAAAGGAAAGAGCACGTCCAGCAGTTCCCTCAGCCCGGTCGGCACCCGCACCCCGGGTTCGGGGGCGACGTCGGCCACCGTCCGGAAGCCGAAAAGGAGTTGGCTCAGCCGGTGCTGGGGGATGCTCACCACCGGCTTCCTCCCCCGCGCCGCTCGTGACACGCTCACCTGACCGTCGCGGGCCGTCAGCGTCACTGCGCCGACGTCCGTCTTGAGGACAAAGGGGGCTCGCCTCCCGGCCAGAGCTGAGCCTCCCAGCCGAGCGCTCAACTCCGGGGTCAGTTTCTCGAACAGGGTGACCAGGTTGATGATCCGGGCCATGCCCCCGCCCGTGTAGTGACAGGTCGTCTCCAGCCGTCCGCCGAACCTGCGCGCGTAGACGGTGAAGCCGTCGTCGGGGGGAAGGAAGAAGGCGATGTTCTCCACTCGTCGCCTCACGGCCTCGCGCACCAGAGCGGCAAGGAGCGCGGGGTAAGTCCTGGCATCGCCGGCCAGTTCGAAAACATTCATGGCATCCTCCCGCTCGTCGAAGCCGGCGTAGGAGAGGATGCGTCCCCGGGCGTTCGTGGCCACCAGGGAGACCGTCTTGCTTCCCCAGGAACTCCCCATGCGGAAGCCCGCCCACCTCCGCAGGCGGACGACGGTGCCGGTGCGGTCCGCGTACTGCTGGTTGTAGATGGTGCGGATTCTGGAGAATTCTTTCTTCCGGGCCCGGCGGACCTTGACCGAAGGTCCCCTTTCGAGCGACCTCTCGGCCTTGACCCGCTCGGCGATGCGGGTCGGGAGTGTCAGTCGGTAGGCGGGCAGGCAGCAGGCGAAGCCGAACTTGTGGTAGAAGTGTTGGATGCCGAAGAGTAGCGACACGTCGTAGCCCCGCTCGAGCATGTACTCATTGGCATACTCAGACACCTGCCGGGAGTAGCCCTTCATCCGGTGCTCCCGGGCGGTGTGAACGCCACCGATGCCGCCCATGTGCACCACGGCGCGACCGATGCGCATCTGGAGGTCGTTGATGATCAGCCCACTGACGTGCTTCCCGTTGAGCAGCATTTCGACCCTTTGCCCGCGGGGCACCTCCTCCACCCTCATCTCAAGGCTTTTCGCCAATTGCGCTCTCCTTCTCGATGTGAACGCCCATAGTTGATCCCAATCCCGGAGCCCCTTGGCGCACGAGAGCGCCTGCTCCTCGGCCCTGCGGATGTCGATGCTAAAAGGGCAGGTTTTCACCTGCAAGCAAAAAGGTTACTCCGTATACTTTAACAGGGAGTGGTAGCGCGTCGACAGGCTCCTTGACTCACAATGACCAGCACAGCAGCACCGGCGTGACTGCCGGCCGAATGGTGGTCACTACGGTGGTGGTACTGGTGAAAACCCACGAACTGGGGGAGAACTGCCATGAGGCTCATTGAAGGCGAGCAGGTCATTCACGAGATGCGCCCCGAACAGAATATTCTGGTCATCTGGTTTTTCACGAAGGCCCTTCCGTTTGCTGTCGTGGCGACTTTCATCATCAATATGCTGTTGGTTTGGGCACTTTGGCTCCCTGGCGTCCTTGGCCTCGGTAAGAGACCGGATGAACTTTTCATTTTCAGCAGTGGCGGCATTTTCGCCGCGCTCGGCATCGGCTGTCTGTGCCTTCTCGTGGGGCTGATCTACATCGTCTATCTCAGGCGGACGTACGTGTACTACGTGACCAACCAGCGCTGCGTGTTCCACGGGGGGATACTGCGCCGGGTTGAGCGGTCGATTCCTTACCACAAAGTCACTGACGTGGAGATGAGCCAAAACATCGTGGAGAGGATTCTGGGGATGTCCAGGCTCAATATCTTCACCCCCGGCACCGCGAGCACCTACGGCTCCTATCCGGGGGGCGGACAGCGGGCGGAAATCTCCTTCGTCGCGCTGAGGGACAGCGAGACACCTGCAAATACCATCAACGAGATTCTCAGCCGGTACCGGGCCACCGGTGAGTGACCGTAAGAAGCGCCGGGAGGATGCTCCTTCATTCGCTGCCAGTGTCCGGGCATCCAGAAGGATGCTCGTCACAGGGGCGCCAGGTTGGCGGAGGCGTGCTCGAGCACGATAGGCAACGGGATCAGGAAGATGCCAACGGATCAGTGTGAACACTACCCGAGGATCTCGCAGGCGATCTTGCTTCTGGCGTTGTTCGTTCTTGTGGTGGTCGCGTTCGGGGTCGTTCTTGGAGCCCTCGGTGGCATTCTGGGCTACCCTTTTCATAAGCATCCGGCGGCGATGGCAGCCGCCAACTTAGTCGCGGCGGCGTTTGTTCTCAGGCGGGGTCTGAAAAAGACCGAGGCCCCGTTCGCGCAAGTGTTCCCGTTCACGCCCTTCCGCGCGTCCCTTCTCTTCCCCATGTCTCTCACTATCATTGGCCTGCATATCCTTCTCTCTGAAATGGACAACCTCCTACGCACCGTTCTTCCCATGCCTACCTGGCTCAGCGAGGTGTTGAGCGACCTTACCCGAGGGCAAACAAGCCTCTGGGGTTCAGTAGTCGCTTTGGTGATTGTTGCGCCTCTGACCGAGGAACTCTTGTTCCGGGGACTGATACTGCGTGGTTTCCTGAGCCATTACACGGCGACGAAAGCTGTCCTCGCCTCGGCCATGCTGTTCGCTCTCGTTCACCTGAACCCTTGGCAGGCACCCGCAGCGACAGTGCTGGGTCTTTTGCTCGCCTGGTGGTTCTTGCGGACACGCTCTCTGCTCCCATGCCTTTTTGGCCACGCTCTGGGTAACGCTCTGCCCTTCATCTTCGGGGTTATCTTGCAGTTGAAGATCCGAGGGTTCACGGGCGAGTTCCCCACGCAGGTCGAGTTTCAGCCTCTCTGGTTCGATGCGCTGGGCATCCTACTGGCCGGCGTGGGACTCTGGCTTCTCACCAGCATGTTCAGAGGTGCGCGGCTTCCCCCCCGAGACGCGCGGCTTACCTCGCCACCGGACCCCGACTCGTAGCCCGTCGCTGGTGCCCGCTACCCCGAGCAGAGGAAGCACCCCCGGTATTTGGCGGGGCCTGGGAGGATCGCGTTTGAAGCGACCCTTGACGGGAGGCGTCCAGGGGGATAGGAGAGGCACGCGTGCGTGGCTGCTGCCGACGAACGGTTCTCAGAAAGGGAGTGACGCTGATGAGGTCGGCGCCTGGTCTCAGGGGTCTTGCTGTGGTGGTGGGTGTGACCATCTTTGCGGTGATTCCCCTGTGGGCTGGTGACGCCTCGGTTGCCGGCGACCTGGAGGCCGAGTTGCCGACGCTGCACTGCCTCGGGTTTCGTTGGTTTGTCGCAGGAGACGACAACCACAACGCAGGCGTCGCGGTCAACTACCGCGAGGTCGGGGAGGACCGGTGGCGTCAGGCCATGCCTCTCTTCCGCGTCGAGTCGGCAGCCATGCAGGAGAGAAAGCCGCCGGCGGGGCAGACCATCCACGCGGGCAGCATCTTCAATCTCACACCGGACAGCGAATACGAAGTTCGGCTCGAACTGAAGGACTCCGACGGTGGCGGCGAGGTCCGCACCCTCAAGGTGCGGACGTGGAAGGAGCCGGTACCTCTCAAGCCCACGCGGACACTGCACGTCGTCCCGGGCACGGGCGGAGGGACAGGCGCCGAGGCGGATCCCTTCCGGGGAATCGCCGCTGCCGACGGCCAGGCCCGGCCGGGCGACCTGATGCTCCTGCACCAGGGGGTATATCCCGGGCCGGTGAAGTTCACCAAGAGCGGGACGGTCGAGGCACCGATCGTCTGGCGAGGGGCGGGTGACGGCGAGGTCGTCATTGACGGGCCGGAAGGTCGTCGAGCGGTCTCGGCCACCCGCCTGGTGCACGTGATGTTCGAGAGGCTTGCCCTGCGCAACGCCGGGCTGGGCATGGGGCTTACGGGCTCCTCGCACGTCACCGTCCGGGGGTGTCACTTCTACCGGGTGGGTTCGGGCATAAGCGCGGATGGCCAGCAGCAGCACCTGTTTATCTCCGACAACGTCTTCGAAGGCGTGTGCACCTGGCGGCGGAGGGCGCCAAGAGAGTACCGGGCCATCCAGGTTTCAGGGATGGGGCACGTGATTGCCTACAACCGCATCTCCGGCTTCAAGGACGGCATCGACACCCGCCCAGCCTACCCGGTGCGGGCCATCGACATCCACAACAACGACATCTCCGAATGCCTCGACGACGGCATCGAACTGGACTTCTCGGAGCAGAACACGCGCGCCTACGACAACCGGCTGACCAATTGCTCGATGGGCATAAGTTTCCAGCCTGCCCGGGGCGGGCCAGCCTATGCGGTGCGGAACGTCCTCTACAACATCGGTCACGAGTCCTTCAAGTTGCATCTTACCCCGCCTCGTCCCGGACACATGACCTCGGGGGGCGTAATCCTCCACAACACCGTCGTCAAGAAGGGGGTGCCCTTTCGCGTGTGGTCGGGCGAGGGGCCAGCCCGGCACTTCTACCTGCGGAACAACCTCCTGGTCGGCTCCACGGCCCCCTACGCCATCGAACTGACCTGCCCCATCGAGGAGTCGGATTGGGACCATGACGCCTACGTCGGAGGTCCTTTCAACAACTTCGCTTATTGGAATCGTGTGAAGTATGGATCGTTGGCCGACTTCCGTGCCGGCACGGGGCAGGAGATGCACGGTCTGGCGCTCCCCTGGTCGGGAGGGTTGTTCGCATCTCGCATCAGTATACCAGCCGACCTTGCGAAGCAGTACCCGGTCCGTGTGAATGACCTGCGTCTGGGGCCGCGGAGCCCCGTCATCGACAAGGGCATGCCACTGCCTTCGATAAACGATGGGTACGGAGGCCGGGCCCCTGACCTGGGGGCGATCGAGTTCGGTGAGCCGCTGCCCCACTACGGCCCGCGCCAAGCGTGGAGCCCGCATTCCCGCTGATCGGTCCAACCGCTTCCCCGGCTCTTCTGCACAGGTTGGCACCACAAGTCCGTCGCTGTGCGCCACGGCGGCTTGAGCGGCCCCTTGACGGGAAGCGTCCAAAAGGGTAGGGAGTGCCGGGTGTGGTCTACGCAGGTCGTACGACAGAAAGGAGTCTGGCACATGTGCTGGCTGACACGTCCAACGGTTCTTGTGGTGGTCTGTCTCGTTGTCGCGCTCTCAGCCCCGCCGGCGAGGGCACAGCAGTGGCCCAATCTCCGACAGCGGAACCCGGAGCATCAGCGGGAACTCGCGCCGAAACTCAGGCTCATTCGCAAAGTGCACCCGCGCATCTTCATCCGCAGTGAGGAGGAAGTGGAGGCGGTGCGCGAGCGCATCCGGTCTAATCCCAATGTGGCCAAGGCCTACGAGAGGCTCCTGACCTGGGCCCAGTCGGACCATTTCTACGAGAACCTTTGGCTGACGCCGCTCCAGTTGCAGGCGGCCGTGGTGGCCTACCGGCTGGAGGACCGCGACCCCAGGATCAAGAGGCACTGCATCAAGATCATGGACTTCCTGGTCAAGACCAAGGGCGACTCCTGGACCTGGCCGCGCATGGCCAAAGGGCTGGCCATGGCTTACGACTGGATGTACGAGGACCTCTCGCCCTCCCAGCGCAAGAAGTACGGTCGGCGGGCCATCCACTGCGCCCAGCAGTGCTACGGAACCTGGAGGCACAGCGACTTCAACAACCACCTCTACCTGGAGTACGGTCCCATCCTCTACGTGGGGGTGGCGCTCCACGGCGACGGCATCGACGACCGCAGCGCCCGCCAACTGGCCCTGGATGGGCTGGAACTCCTTTTCAAGCACTACCTGCCCGGCCACGATTACGTGAACATGGGTGACGGGGGTTGGCACGAGTCCATGAGTTACAACGCCTTCTTCACCTACGAGTTCGCCCAACTGGTGGAACTCTGGAGCAGCGCCTCCGGCGAGAACATCTGGCAGGACTTCTACGGCCTGGACGGCGAAGCCCACTTCCAGGCCTATAACCTTCGCCCCTTCGACGAGCACCGCGTGCACGTGGCTGATATGGGCGGGCCCTCCGCCGTCGATGCACAGATCCTGGCCTACATGCCTCTCGTCGGCCGACGTCGGCCGGACGGTCTGGCCCGCTACTGGTCCGACTGGCTCATCACGGGTGCGCAACGCCGGAAGGCCGAGGGGGACAAGTACGCGCTGGACGGTCACAAGTTCTGGCCCTACGTGCTCTGGTACGATCCGACGGTGCCCGAGGTGAAGCCGGAGGATCTGCCGATGGCCCACATCTTCCGAGGCTATGGCTGGGCGTCCATGCGCTCCTCCTGGGAGAAGGACGCGACGTTTGCGCTCTTCATCTGCTCGCCCACCTGGTTCGGCGGTCACCAGCACTGCGATAACAACTCCTTCATCATCCACAAGCACGCGCCCCTGGCCCTGGATACGGGCGTCTATGACACCGCCCAAGGCCACCGGGCGAACTACCAGGCCCGCACCATCGCCCACAACACCGTCACCGTCTTCGACCCCGACGAGAAGTTCACCGGTGGCAACTGGGGCACCCAGGAGGATGTGCCCGTCACCAACGACGGCGGACAGGTCTACATGGGTGCCCCACAGTTGGTGAGCGAGGTCGGCCCCAACACCAGGTTCCACCGCGGCGAGCTTCTGGCCTACGAATGTGCACCTCATTACACCTATGTGGCAGGTGATGCCACCGTGGCCTATTCCAGCCACAAGGTGAGCGAGTTCACCCGGGCCTTCCTCCATCTTCGGCCCGACATCTTCGTCGTCTTCGACCGGGTCGAGTCGACCAGGCCTGAGTTCAAGAAGCGCTGGCTCCTTCACGCCCAGAACCAGCCCGAGGTCTCGGGCCGGACCTTCACCATCACCAACGGCCCCGGGAGACTGTGGGGACGGACGCTGCTGCCGAGGGAGGTCACCTACGAAACCGTCGGGGGCCCCGGCAAAGAGTTCTGGATCGGCGGCAGGAATTGGCCGCCCGAGAAGGCCGTCCGCGACGATACCGGGCGCTGGCGCCTCGAAGTGTCTCCGGGCGTGCCCGCCCTTCGGGACTACTTCCTCCACGTCCTTTACGCCACCGCCTCGGGGGACACTGACTACCCGAAAGCAGAGGTTACCGAAACCGACGCCGAAGTCACCGTCACCGTACAGCACCAAGGCACGACTTACACGGTCGCCTTCTCCAAGCAGGGGCGACTCACCGGCTCGCTGCGCATCAGCAGCCCCGACGGAACGGTCCTTTCAGAAGGCGAATTGGCTACCACCGTGGTCCTGGATGCGCAACAGACGGACCCGTAGCAACTTGAGGATTTGGAGGCAGTCTCGATGATTGGGTCCCCGCAGGAGGAGAACCTTTACCTGAGGAAGATTGACCGACGTCTCCGCGAACTCAAGCAGCGCATCTACACCGACGTCCGACCCGTCGAGCGTATTCGCATGAGGCTCATCCGTCGATGTGAGTCCGTCGCCGAAGCCGTGAAGGGGAAGGGCTTCCGCAAAGTCAGGATCGGTCGGCGGTGGGGTGGCCCCTGGCAGACGGCCTGGTTCCTCTTCACCTTCACGGTGCCGAAAGGGTGGGCGGGAAAACCCGTCGTCGCCCTTCTTGAGCCGGGCGGTGAGGCTGTGGCTTTTCTCGACGGCGAACCCCTCCAAGGGCTGGACTCCAACCGGAACGAAATAGTGCTTCCTGAGAGCGTCGTCGGCTCCGGCCGACGAATCACGCTCGCCGTCGAAGCCGGGGCCAACGATGCCTTCGGCCGATTCCAGGAACCGAGGGCCCTCAAACGGGCGGACATTGCCATCGTCGTCCCCGAGATGCGCGCCTACTGCTACGATGCACAGGTGCTCATCGACTTGGCCAAGGAACTGCCCGCCGATTCGACGCGCAGGGCGCACATCATCGAAGCGGTGAACGAGTCCGTGGACGTCTTCGACTACGACGAGCGCGACCCCAAAGCACTCGCTGTTCTCGCAGCGAGGGCGCGGAAGGTCCTTGAGCCTGTGCTCGAACGACCGTCCTCAGCCAGCGAGCAGCACTTCGTCATGCAGGGCCACGCTCACATCGACGTAGCCTGGCTCTGGCCCCTGTGGGAGACGGTGCGCAAGTGCGCCCGGACCTTCTCCACGGTGGATAAGTACATGGATGAGTTCCCCGACTACGTCTTCGGTCAAAGCCAGGCCCAACTCTACGCCTATACCAAGGAGCGCTACCCCGGCCTCTACGAGCGCATCCGCAAACGCATCGCCGAGGGCCGCTGGGAAGTCACCGGTGCCACCTGGGTGGAGATGGATTGCCAGATTCCCTCGGGGGAATCGCTCATCCGTCAGGTGATGTTCGGCCGACGGTTCTTCAAGGAGGAGTTCGGCGTCGAGCCCGAGATCGCCTGGCTGCCCGACGTCTTCGGGTACCCCGCGTGCCTGCCTCAGATCTTCATCAAATCGGGCCTGAACTGCTTCCTGACCCAGAAGATGTCCTGGAACCAGTTCAACCGCATCCCCTACAACACCTTCCGCTGGCGGGGCATCGACGGCAGCGAAATCCTCACCCACTTCCCACCCACGGAGACCTACAACGGCCGACTCACCCCCGCCCAGATGCTTGCCGGCGCTCGCAACTTCGCCCAGAAGGGCGTCTGCCGAGAGCAACTCTACCTCTTCGGCTTCGGCGACGGCGGCGGCGGGCCGACCAAGCAGATGCTCCAGTACGCTCGGCGGGTCAAGAGCCTGGAGGGCCTCCCCAGTTCCCAGCAGGGAAAGGCCCACGACTTCTTCGCCCATGCTCTCAGTGACTGGGATAAACTTCCCGTCTGGGACGACGAACTCTACAACGAGTTCCACCGGGGCACCTACACCACCCAGGCCCACACCAAGCGCAGCAACCGCAAGAGCGAATTCCTCTATCGCGACGCCGAACTCTGGGGCGCACTGGCCGAGAACGTCGGTTGGTCATATCCGCGAGAGGAAATGACGCGTGGCTGGGAACTCATCCTTCTCAACCAGTTCCACGATGTCCTGCCCGGCTCCTCCATCAACGAGGTGTACAGGGACTCGGCCAGGCAGTTCGTCGAGGTCATGGACAGGGGCGAGAGGACCCGCACAGGTGCCTTGACTGAGTTGACGAAGGGCATTTCGGCGAGTGGACTGGAGCACCCCATCGTCGTCTTCAACAGCCTGTCGTGGGCGCGGACGGGTCCGGTGGTGATTGATGCTCCCAGGGGCGGGCGACAGTGGACCGTGACCACCGCTGACGGTAAACCCCTGGCAACGCAGGCGGTAAGGGAGGGCCGAAGGAGCCGACTGCTCTTTCAGGCCCCCGACGTGCCCTCTGCAGGGTATGCGACCTTCGACGTGCGCGGGACCACCAGCAGAGCGGCAGTGGCCTCCGACCTTCAGGTCGGCAAGCGGAAACTGGAGAATGAGCGCCTGCGCGTGCGCCTGAACGCGGCCGGGCAGATTACGTCCATCTACGATAAACGGGCTGGACGGGAGGTCCTCGCTGAAGACGGGATGGGCAACCAACTCCAACTCTTCGAGGACAAGCCCGTCACTACCGACGCCTGGGACATCGACATCTTCTACGCGGACAAGGCTCCGGTCGTTCTCAAGGCATCATCGGTCACCGTGACGGCCGAGGGCCCGGTGAAAGCATCTCTCGAAATGACCTACGAGACCCGGGCCGGGAGCAGGATCGTTCAGGAAGTCGCGCTGTACGCCGGGGAGCCCATGTTGGTCTTCAACACGCGGGTGGACTGGCACGAGACGGACAAGATGCTCAAGGCCGCCTTTCCCGTTGCCGTGCACAGTCGGCGGGCTACCTACGAGATTCAGTTCGGCCACATTGACCGGCCCACTCACTGGAGCACCTCCTGGGACAAGGCTAAGTTCGAGGTGCCCGCCCACCGCTGGGCGGATCTGTCCGAAGCAGGCTACGGCGTGGCTCTGCTGAACGACTGCAAGTACGGCTACGACATCAAGAGCAACGTAATGAGGCTCACGCTGCTTCGGGCGCCGACCACACCGGACCCCGAAGCCGACCGAGGAGAGCACCAGTTCGCCTACGCCCTGTATCCTCACACCGGTGACCTTCGCCAGGCCCGGGTCGTGCGAGCGGGCTACGAGTTCAACGTCCCCCTGACCTCGGCGCGCCTCCCCGCCGATGGAAAGGGCGGGTTGGGCCCGAGCCATTCCTTTTTCAGCCTGGATTGCGGTGACGTCATTCTGGAAACGGTCAAGCCGGCTGAGGACGGCAAGGGAATGGTCGTTCGTGTTTACGAGGCCCAGGGCGGCCGCGGCTCCGTGACGTTGAGATTCGGCTTCGATGCGCGCGAAGTGAGTGAGTGCGACTGCCTGGAACGGCCCATCGGGCGGGTCGCAGTCAAGGGCGACGCTATCACCTTCGACGTCAGGCCTTTCGAGATCAAGACCTTCCGGGTTCTGCGCGAATAATCCCTCCCAGGGCCTGAATGGGGGCGACGGCAGCAGCCGGCTCGGTGGGCAGTGGAGAAGGGGCGAGTGACGGGATGCTTTCCCGGGAAGCGCGCCCGTGGCTGAGTCTGACCTATGGACTATATCTTGTGATCGGGGGTTCTGTGATGGCAGACGACTTCGCTTGGCTGACGGCCGTACCTGAGAGTCAGGGAATGGACGCCGCCAGGCTGGTGCGGATGAGCGATGAGTTGGCGTCTCGCAACACGAAGACACTACTCATCATCCGCAACGACCGCATCGTCTACGAGTGGTACGCTGAGGGCTTCGGGCCTGGTGAGAAGCACTACTCAGCCTCGCTGGCCAAGGCCGTTGTCGGCGGGATGTCACTGGCCCTGGCCATGAACGATGGGCGCATCTCCCCTGACGATCTTGCCTCGAGGTACATCCCCGCGTGGAAGGATGATCCCGTGAGGTCCAAGATCACCATCCGCCACCTGGCCACCCACACCTCGGGCATCCAGGACGCCAACCAGGAAGGCGTCGGCCACATGGAACTGCCGGGCTGGATGGGGAAGTTCTGGCGGCGGGAGCCGGACCCCTTCTCCGTCTCCATCCACGATGCCCCGGTCGTTTTCGAGCCGGGGACCCAGTACGCCTACAGCAACCCGGGTATGGCCGCGCTGGCCTATGCGGTCACCACCAGCCTTCAAGGCGCGCCACAATCCGACATCCGGGCGCTTCTCAAGGAGCGCGTCTTTGATCCAATCGACGTTCCGGACTACCACTGGTCTATCGGCTACGGGCGCGCCTACCAGGTGGATGGGCTCGACCTGTACGCCAACTGGGGTGGCGGCGCCTTTACCGCGCGGGCGGTGGCTGCGGTCGGCAGGCTTATGCTTCGCAGAGGCGACTGGGAGGGCGAGCGACTTATCCGATCCGAGACCGTCGAGCAGGTGCTCGAGTACGCGGGGATGCCCCTTCCGCCCCGGCCACCAGGGAACCCACAGCCCGGGTCGGGCCTGGGCTGGTGGGTGAACTTCGACCGGGTGTGGGAAAAGGTCCCCGAGGACGCTTTCGGCGGCGCCGGCGCCGGCAACCAGGTGCTGCTGGTGGTTCCCAGCCTGGACCTCATCATCGTCCGCAATGGTGACGTGATCGGTGACCCGGAGAAGGGCGAGGGCTTCTGGGGTGGCATCGAGAAGTACCTCTTCAACCCGGTCATGGATTCTATCCTGGACGTGCCACCGGCTGCTGACTCTGAGTACCGGGCGAAGTAGCGAGCGCATCGCCCATCGCTTGAAAGCAGGAGATGGGCCTCGGCCAAGGTTGATTTCGAAGAGGTCCAGACGCGCCTCTACTGCGCGTCGGCGAGGCCCTGAGGGACGAGGTTTGACGGAGGCTACCACGATGAGGAAAACGTTGCGGGGGATTGTGCCTGTTCTTCCCACCCCGTTGAACGACGATGAGACGCTGGACGCGCTCGCGCTCAGGCGCATGATCGACTACGTGGTCGAAGCGGGTGTCCACGGCGTCTGGATACTGGGCAGCGGGGGCGAACTGCCCAACCTCGACGACGCCGAACGGCCAAAGACCATTGAGACTGCGGTCGAAGCCGTCAACGGTCGGGTCCCGGTGATCGTCGGCGTGGGGCGTCCGGGGACGCGCATGACCATACAAGCGGCCCAGGAGGCCGAGCGCATCGGCGCCGACATGGTAAACGTGGTCCCTCCGTACTACTACGCGTACAGCGAACAGCAGGTGCTCCGACACTATCAACTCATTCTGGACAGCATCGATCTGCCTTTGGTCATCTATCGCCGGGGAAGTCCCCCAATCGGTCTTGAAACGGTTCAGAAGATCTGCGAGCACCCCGGGGTGGCGGCGATCAAGGATGTGCCCACCGAGTTCCGTGTTTTTCAGAGGATGGTGGCCCTGCTCGGCCCGATGGGCGTGGGAGTCATGACGGCAGCAGGCCGGCTGATCCACCCGGCGGTGGCCGTGGGCGGACACGGTGGCGTAACCGTGGAGGCGGCGATCGCTCCGAAGTTGTGCCTCGCTATCTACAACGCGGCCCTTGAGAGTCGCAACGAGAGAGCGGCAGCGCTCCAGCAGAAACTCTACCACCTGAGCAATGTGCTCCAGGTGCCTCCGGACCACGTCTCCGGCCGACCGAAAGCAGCCCTCTCACTCCTGGGCCTCTGTAGGCCGAACGTGACGGCCCCCTTCGTCCCGGTCGAAGAGAGTGTCATGGATGAAATGCGGGCCGCGCTGAGAAAGCTTGACCTCTTGTAGCAAAAGTGCAGGGCGCGTCCGACCATGAAATATCGATGAAATGAGCGCTTCGGGGAGGGAGTCGGAAATGGGTGACCTATTAGGGCGATTGATCGGTCAGCTCGATACTTTGGTGCCGTTCTTAGCGATTTCTCGCAAGGAGGTCTTTGAGCTCATTGGCGCACAATGGGATACCTGGGTGGCAGATGCTGGTCAGTCGGGCCTTCCGAGCTCTTACGAGGTATACCGTAGGCAGATAACACATTCGGCATTTCTGCTTGGGTACTCATACTTTGACGCCTTCCTCGCCGACCTTGTTCGAGAGGTCTACCAGGCGAGACCCCGGATGCTGCCAAAGAAGAAGCAGCTGGTGTATTCAGCCGTCCTGGAGGCCGAAAGCTTCCAAGGCGTCCTGGACTTGATGATTGAGAGGGAGGTGGCTGACCTTTCGCGCAAATCGATGAAAGAGATGGCTCAGTATTTCGGGGAGAAGCTTAGAATAGAGTGGCCTGAGGAGCCCATGAATCAGGCGGTAGAAGCCTCGTGCTTAAGAAACTGCATCGTTCACAACCGTGCTCGTGCCGACAGGCGTCTGGCCGAAGTCTCCTGCAAGTACAAGGAGGGCGAGGAGATCGACCTAAGCGACGCGGAAGTCCATCAGCACGGCCTGCTTGCTCGCGCCTTGGCGCGGCAACTCCACCAGCAGGCACGCCAAAAGCACTTGCAGGCTGCCGCACCCTGATTCGGCGGGAGCCTTAGCGAGTCGTATGAAGTGTTTCCAGGTGGGGCGACAGCCCTGATACCATTGTAAGGCCGAAGTTCATTTCGGTTGTGGCTCCCGTCTGATTTCGTAGATGACGGGGTTGTAGGCGTCGGGGCAGGCGTGGGTGGCCAGGTCGGGGTCTTCAAGCCAACTGAAGTTCACCCCCTGCTGCATGGCGAAGACCTTGCTCATCATGCTCACCAGCGAGTGGATACAGATGCGTCCCTGGACGTTAATCCCCTCGAAGGTCGCCGTGTCTCCCACCTCCTGCCCGGCGGCGCACTTCCCCTTGACCTCCTTGCAGGTAACGATGACGCGATAGTCAGGCATGCTTTACCTCCCCGGCGATGGGTTTGTCTTTCGTCTCCTCGAGCGGACAACTTAGAAGTCGAAGTCTCTCCGCTGCTGCGAGAGATGCGTCAGGTGGCAGGTGTCATTCAGCGTGTGAACCACCGGCGACTGGCCGGCGTACTCGATGACGTTGATGCACGCCGTATCCTGACGGATGCGCCAGAAAGAAGACTCGTCCAGTCCCAGGGCCCATGCCATCAGCAACTTACACACCACCCGATGGCTGACAACACACACCGCAGCATCAGGAAAGCGTTTGGCCAACTTATCGAGCGCGGAGACCACCCGCTCCTGCACCGCATGTAGCGACTCGGCGCCAGGTATCGAAGCAGACTCCGGCGACCGCTGCCACCTGCGATAGGCTTCCGGAAACTGGCTCTGAACGTCGCCGTGTGTCAGGCCTTGCCACTCCCCGAAGTTCATATCGATAAAACTGTTTTCAACCACGGCCTGAAGGCCACACAGCCGAGCAACGATGTCGGCAGTTTCGCCCGCTCGCTTGAGCGGGCTGGTGTAGACGGCCGTCAGGTCGGCCTCAGACAACTTCTTGGCGACGGCTTGCGCCTGCTGACGTCCCAGGTCGTTGAGCGGGACGTCGACCCGGCCCCGGAAAACCTGCTCGCGGTTCCAGTCCGTCTCCCCGTGGCGGACAACGTAAAAGAGGCTCATCGTGCTTCACTTCGCCTTCAGGCCAGTCAGCGTCACTTCGAGCCGGGCAGGTACTTCTTCGGGAACTTGGCGACCACGGTGTAGTTGGGGTCGCAGACGTTGCCCACCCGAGCGGTGCCTACCTGGGAGAGGACCTGGTAGGCTTCCCACCTGTCGTAGCCGAAGTCGGTAGACAGCCACGCGACCATCTCCACGTGGGCCAGGGCGAAAGCATCCATCAGTGGCCTGGCGGAGGCCGCCACCATGATGTGGGTGCGGTCCTCCAGCCGTGGCCAGTCGATGCTCCACCCCTTCCGCACGTCCAGGGTCACGGTGACCTCAGCCGAGGTCTCCAGCGCGACGCCACAAATCTCCCCGTCGCCCTGGGCCGCGTGGACGTCGCCGAAATGGAGTAACCCGCCTTTCACTGACACCGGAAGGTAGAGCGTGGTCCCCGCGCGGGTCTCTACGCAGTCCATGTTGCCACCATACTCCCCCGGGGTCATCGCCGTCTCCACCCGGCCGAAGCGTGGGGCCACGCCGATGGAGCCCAGAAAGGGGTGCAGGGGAACTTCGACCCGCTTCACCTTGCTCCTGGTGAGTTTCAGGACGCCCACGTTGCGCTTGCGGTTCAGCCGCCAATCGAACCTCTTCGCCGGGAGCGGTCGCTGAAGCAGCAGTTCCCGTCCCGGCCCCCCACCGGTGAAGCCGCCGAAGTGGGGGATGGAACTGGACCATGCGGTGGACCGATTGAGGGTGATCTTCTTGATGTGGACGGCCAGCGCGTCGCCCGGCTCCGCGCCCTCGACGGCGATGGGTCCCACCAGCGGGTTAGCTTCGTAATACCGGGTGACGGGACTGCGGGCCTTCATTGACCGAGGCAAGGGCTTGAGGCTCTCGTCAAGGCCGGAGGCGTCAACGGTCTTGGTGACCACCGTGTCGCCGGGCCTGACGGTGATGGCCGGTTCGTTGGGGCCGTAGGTGTAATGGAAGACGGTGGGTTCCAGCCGATGGGTCTTTGCCATCATGCTCTCCTTCCCGAACCGAATGCGCCCCCGATACCAGTGCTGGGAGCACTATACCGATTTCGGCCAGGCGTGCAAGACCTTGCATGCTGCGGGCCTTTCTCGTTGACCCGTTGGTGAGTTTGCCGTATTGTCACTGCACTTTGAGGCTGAGCTGCTCTCTTGGAGTCAGTGATGTCAATCGTGCTCACCGGTGGCGCCGGGTTCCTGGGCAGCCATCTGCTGGAGGCCCTTCTGGCCGATGGTCGCGAGGTGACCGTCGTCGACAACTTCGACCCCTTCTACCCGGCCCAGGCCAAGCGGCGAAACCTGACCGAAGCCCGCCAAGCCGGTGAGTTCCGCCTCATCGAAGCCGACGTCTGCGACGTGGAAGGCTGTCACGAGGCGCTGAGGCTGAAGCCGGGCCAGGTGGAAGCCCTCATCCACCTGGCCGCTCGACCGGGGCCAAGACCGAGTGTGCGGGAGCCTCAGTTGTACGAACGTCTGAACGTGGGTGGCACGGTAGGCGCCCTGGAGTTGGCCCGCCGACTGGAGGCGCCTCGGTTCATCTTTGCTTCTTCGAGCAGCGTCTACGGTGCTCGCACGGAGGTCCCCTTCCGGGAGGATGACCCGGCGGCGACGCCCGTCAGCCCGTACGCGGCGACCAAGCGGGCCGGGGAACTGCTCTGCTACAGTTACCGCGCGCTCACGGGGATGTCGGTGGTGGTGCTCCGCTTCTTCTCAGCCTACGGCCCGCGTCAGCGGCCGGACATGGCGATTTCCCGCTTCGTCTCCCGCATCGACCGTGGTGAGCCCATCCCCGTCTACGGTGACGGCTCAGCCAGCCGAGACCACACCTACGTCAGCGACATCATCGCCGGGGTGATGGCCTCACTCGCCGTGGACGTGGGCTACGAGATTATCAACCTGGGCGACAGCGAAACCGTCCGCCTGGACCAACTCATCGCCCTCATCGAGGAAGCCCTCGGCAAGAAGGCACGTATCGATCGCCAACCCGCGCAGCCCGGGGACGTTCCCACCACCTGCGCCGATATCGCCAAGGCCCGCCGACTGCTCGGCTACGAACCCCGGGTGCCCATCCACGAGGGCTTGCGTCGCTACGTCGAGTGGTACCGGCGCCGGGGAGCGGGAGAAGTGAGCTGACGATGCCCGCCGACCGTGTCAGGCTCAACTGGCCCAACCGTATCACCCTGGTGCGGATGCTGCTGGTCCCGGCATTTATTATCGCCGCCCTCCAGGTGAAGCAGGCCCCCACCCCGGGGTTGGCCAGCTTCGCCCGCTGGACCGCCTTTGCCATCTTTCTCCTGGTGGCCGTCGGCGACGGCCTGGACGGAATCCTGGCCCGTCGTCGCAACGCCCAGACCGAACTGGGTGCGCTGCTGGACCCGGCTGCGGACAAGATGCTGATGATCTCGGCGTACGTGCTGCTGGCCTCTCAGCGCTGGGCTGAACCGGCGATGCCTGAGTGGGTTTCGGTTGTCGTGGTCAGCCGGGATGTCTTCATCGCCTTAGCCTTCATCTTCATTCGCTTGCTCACCGGGGGCTTCCCTCTTCACGTGAGTTGGCTGGGCAAGGTCTGTACCACCTGTCAGATGGTGACGGTGCTGGCGGTGCTCTCGGGCGACGCGGTCATCGGGCTGGACGGTCGGCTGGCGCTTTTCGGGTTGACGGTTGTGCTGACGGTGCTCACTGGTGTAAACTACATGTACCAGGCGCGACACCTCTTTACCAATCAGCGTACCTCTGCCTCTCAGGAGCGGTAGCGGGGGGAGAGAAATGGCCTTTGCCACCATCCCCGAAATCCTCGAAGAACTTCGCCAGGGGCGCCTCATCGTCCTGGTGGATGACGCCAGCCGGGAGAATGAGGGCGACCTGGTGGTGGCCGCCGAGAAGGCCACCCCGGAAGCCGTCAACTTCATGGCCCGCTTCGGCCGGGGGCTTATCTGTCTGGCCATGAGCAACGAGTTGGCCGACCGGCTCGCCCTGCCCCCCATGACCGAGCGGAACACGGCGCCGCTGGGCACCGCCTTCACCGTCAGCATCGACGCCCGCCGGGGCGTCACTACGGGCATCTCCGCCGCCGACCGGGCCACCACCATCCAGACGGCGATGCGCGAGGACGCTAACCCGGAGGACCTCGTCCGCCCGGGACACGTCTTTCCGCTGCGGGCCCGTGAGGGTGGTGTACTGGTGCGTGCCGGGCAGACCGAGGGGGCGGTTGACCTGGCTCGCCTTGCCGGCCTGAAGCCTGCGGGGGTCATCTGTGAGGTGATGAACGACGACGGCACCATGGCCCGGATGCCCGACCTGGTGGAGTTCTGCAACAAGCACGAACTGAAGATGTGCACCGTGGCCGACATCATCGAGTACCGCCGTCGGCGTGAGAAACTGGTCCGCCGGGACCTCACCGTGAAACTCCCCACCGAGTTCGGCGAGTTCGACCTCATCCTCTACAGTTCCCTCATCGACGACTACCACCACATTGCGCTCTGTTTGGGCGGCGTGGGTCGGGAGGACCTTGCGAGGGACCTCTCCCGGGAGCCGGTGCTGGTGAGGATGCACTCGCAGTGCCTGACCGGCGACATCTTCGGGTCGTTCTGCTGTGACTGCGGCCCGCAACTCCGCCGGGCGATGGAGATGATTGGCGAGGCCGGTGTCGGCGCGGTGGTCTACCTCCGCCAGGAGGGTCGGGGCATCGGCCTGGAGATGAAACTCCACGCCTACAAACTCCAGCAGGAACAGGGGCTCGACACCGTGGAGGCCAACGAGTGGCTGGGGCTCCCCGTCGATAAGCGCGACTACGGCATCGGCGCCCAGATGCTCCTTGACCTGGGGCTCAGGAAGATTCGCCTGCTCACCAACAACCCCCGCAAACTCATAGCCCTCGAAGGCTACGGCCTCGAAATCGTCGAGCGCGTCCCCATCGTCATCCCCCCCACCGAAGCCAACCAGCGCTACCTCCA
>CBDVDV010000018.1:0-29884 GCA_965372835.1 uncultured bacterium
TCCAACGTGGAACGCCACGTCAAACTCAAGGTCGGCAAAGTCCACTACTGAGAGGTGGGCATTCGTTCTGGTGCGCGGGGACCTCGGAATGGGTTGACGGTCATAGGTGAGAGGGGAGAGGCATGCCTGCCACTGTGCACGGTGGGTCACTGGGCCGTTGGTTCGAGGAACTATGTCGGATCAAGCATGTCAGGCTTGACGAGGTGGTTGCAAGAAGGAAGACAAAGCTCTTGCCGGGCCTTCTGCCTAAAACTGGCGGCGTCTACGCCTTCTGGTGGACGGGTGACACGGCACTGCTTCAGGCTCCGACGTGCAATCGGGAGCTCATCCTGGCGGGCCCCGGGGGGAGCCCGGTTGCTCTCGAACTCGATGACGAATGGCTCGCGCTTTCCACTGGACTCCCGGTTCCTTTGTATGTGGGCAAGAGTGCATCCGGCATTGCCAAGCGCATCGGCCAACACCTGATGCTCTCCAAGGACCGTATTCTCCCTCTCGGCGGCGGGGGGAAGAAAGCTAAGCGACCGACAACATCTTGCCAACTCCGCGCTGGCATTGAGCACCTCTTTCCTTGCGAGGAAGATACCCGTCGCATGGTGCTCGCGAACATTGGCCTGTCGTATGTGTCGCTGGACGGAGACACCAACGCTGCCAACCGTTTCTATCTCGAGGACCTGGCGGTCGGTCTTATGCGGCCCCCACTGAACGTTGACATCGAGCGTTAGGCCCCGCCGCTCGCCGGAGAACCGGTCACGGTTCAGTCTTGGTCCGCGTCCGCACAGAGATCGTTCAGCAGGGCCCGCACCCGGGCCAGGAGATCGGGGAGGGTCTGTGCCAGGGTGGGGCTGAGTTCGGTTCCGGGCTCGAGGCTGGCCGGTTGGATTCCTACCAGGGTAACGGGCGGGGTCACCCCGACGGCTTCCCCCAGGCGCAGCGCCCCCAGTACGTCAGCCTGGTGGATGGAGAGCGGCGCGCCTTCGGTTCGGCTGCGGACCTCGGCGGGTGTGAAGATGCGGACGGTGCCGGGTGGGGCCTGGAGTTGGCAGGCGTCGACTATGACGACGTGGCCGGCCCCCTCCAGGAGGTCGAGCAGGGCCAGCCCCGGTGTCCCCGCATCGACGATGCGGACAGAGGAGGGCCAGGTTTCTTGAGCCAGGGCCCGGGCCAGGTGAACGCCCACGCCGTCATCGCTTCTGAGCACGTTGCCCAGCCCGATGACTACCACGTCGTCGGAGCCTGAACTGCGGACGCCCCTCATGGTCGCAATGCCTTGCCGCTGGGGTCCTTACGAAAAGAGCGGGCCAAGGCCGCTCAGGGGAGCTTTTTAGGCAGGATACATCACAGGTGTAGCGACCTTGACCCAACGACCTTTATACCCCACACCCCGACGGGGTGCAAGGGAAAAATCAGGAATTTTTCTCGTCTATATAAATCTCACGTTCAGCAGGTGCGTGGAGCAGGAGATGCAGGGGTCATAGGCCCGCACCAACTCCTCCAGCATCAGGGTGATCTCGTCCTGGGAGCGGTCGAGGATCCGGGGCACCAGTTCCCGCATGTCGGCCTCGATGTTGGCGTAGTTCTGGGCCGTGGGAATGATGCAGTTGCAGTCGGTGAGCCGGCCGTTCTGGTCGTAGGTGTAGTCGTGGATGAGGAGCCCCCGCGGGGCCTCGCACATCCCCACACCACGACCGGCCTTCGGCTCTACCTCTACGGGCTCGAAGCCGACGCCCGCCTCCAGCAACTCGTCGATAATCTCGATGCAGCGCTCGTGGCAGTGGACACCCTCCACCACCTGGGCGGCATTGATGTGGAAGGGGTTGTGTGAGGGGTGAGGCAGTCCCAGTTTCTCGGCCGCGGCCTTGGCCTGGGTGTGGAGGAGGTCGTAGTTGTTGTTGTAGCGGGCCAGGGCCCCCACCATGTAGGCGTCGCGCGAGCAGGAGGCGTGCTTGGCGGTGGAGTGGCCGACCACTTTCTCCTTGAGCACGTCCAGGTAGTCGCGCGGAGTGGCCGAGACACCGTCTGAACTGACCAGGTCGCCTTCGTAGAAAGCGTACTCCCGGGGGTCACGGATGCACACGTACTCGGTCTCCCGCTGGAGGTCGGGCCACTCGATGCCGACGAAGAGCTCGACGGTCTTATCTAAATCGGTGCGCATGTCCACCATCATCTGCTTCAGTTCCCGGAGTTGCCTTTCGGTGGGGACGGCGGTCATCCCCCCGACGGTGAGCGCGATGGGGTGAACGTGGCGGCCGCCGACCACCTCGCCGATGTAGTTGCCTAACTTCTTCATCCGCAGCGCCCTCTTGACCACGTCCGGGTGTGACTCGGCCAGCGGCAGCACGCTCGGGGCCCCCAGGTAGTCCGGCAGGGCCAGGAAGAACAGGTGGAGCCAGTGGCTCTGCAGTTGCTCGCCGTAGAGGATGAGTTTGCGCAGGAGCAGCGTCTGCTCGGAGATGTCCACGGCCATGGCCTCTTCGGTCGCCCGCAGGCTGGTGCAACTGTGGGCCACGGCGCAGATGCCACAGATTCGGCTGGTGATGGTCTGGGCCTCGGTCCAGGTGCGCCCGCGCATCATGGCCTCGAAGAAGCGGGGGCCCTCGATGATCTCCAGCCGACACTCTTCCAGTTCGCCATTCTTGGTGTTGACGACGATCGAGCCGTGGCCCTCGACCCGGGTCACGTGGTGGACACTGATGTCGACCGTGTCAGGCATCTTGGCAGGCCTCCGAGTAGCCACAGTAGAGGCGGAACCGGCGCAGGATGTCGTCGGCGGTCAGTCCGCGTTCCGCTAACAGGTCCTTCTCGGCGTCGAGGTTGGGGTTGGGGATGAGCCCCCGGCAGCCCTCACAGGGGGAGCCGTAACTGGGACACCAGGCCCGACAGCCCGCCCGGGTCACCGGGCCCAGGCAGGTCATTCCCCGGTCGAAGACGCAGACGTTCTCAGCCAGTTTGCACTCCACGCACACCGGGTAGTCGGGGATGTCGGGTTCCCGTCCCTGGAGGAGCGCCAACGTCACCGCCAGGAACTCCTCCCGACGGATGGGGCAGCCGGGGATGCCGTAATCGACCTTCACCACCTGATCCAGGGGCACCACCTGCTCGGTGACGTCCCAGGGGAAGTCCTTGAGTTCCTTGGCCTCCTCGCCGTAAACGTACTTCTTGACCTCATCGAGAGGCTGGAAGTTCCGGATCATGTTCAGGCCGCCGGTGGTGGCGCAGGCCCCCAGGGCCACCAGGGCTTTGCTGTGTTCCCGAATCCACTGGAGGCGCTCTTTTTCCTTCTCCTGAACCACCGAGCCCTCGACGTAGGCAATGTCGAACTCCTCGGCGGTCTCACTCATCGCTTCTCGCCAGCGGACCAGGTCGACGGCCCCGAGCAAGTCCAGGAGTTCGTCCTCGCAGTTGAGAATCTGCAGTCCGCAGCCCTCACAGCAGGCGAAACTGAAGACCGCCACCTTCGGTTTGCTCATCCGTCAGATCCCCTCCCGCAGACGACGCACCTGCTCGTAGGTGAAGATAGGCCCGTCCTGGCAGACGTAGAGGTTGCCGACCTGGCAGTGGCCGCACTTGCCCAGCCCACACTTCATGTGCCGCTCCAGCGAACAGAGGATGCGGTGCTCGGGCAGCCCCATCGACAGGGTCTCCAGAACGGTGAATTTGAACATGACGGGGGGGCCGACGATGACGGCGTAGGTGGTCTGGGGCGCGATGGCAATCTTCTCGAACAGGGTGGTGATGACGCCGGTGTTCCCGGTCCACGAGTCGTCGCCCCGGTCCACGGTCACCAGGAAGTCCACGTCGGGCCGCTCCTCCCACTCCTTGAGGTCCCGGTGAAAGAGGAGTTCCTTAGGCTCTCGGGCCCCGTAGAGGATGGTCACCTTTCCGTAGTCACTCCGGTTGTCCAACACGTATTGGATGGCGCCCCGGGCCGGGGCCAAGCCCAGCCCGCCGGCCACGAAGAGCACGTCCTGTCCTCGGAGCGTCTCCAGCGGCCAGCCGTTGCCGAAGGGGCCGCGGATGCCGATGGTCTGGTCGGCCTGGAGCCGGTGCAGGGCCCCGGTCACCCGACCCACCTCCCGCACGCACATCTCGAAGCCGTCAGCGACGCGGGTCGGTGAGGAGCAGATGCTGATGGGCACTTCCCCGTAGCCGTACAGCCACACCTGGACGAACTGGCCGGGGAGATAGTCGAACCGTCCTCCGCCTCGGAGCCTGACCCGGTAGTACTTCTCCCGCTCGGTCAGGGTCTCGACCACCGCCAGTTCGGCGATGCGAGGGACGTAGGGCGACTCGGCGGCGCCCCCCGGTAGGGCTTCTGTCGTCGTGTCCGTCATGGTCAGCGACTCCCTGCGATCTGCGTGTAAATCTCCTGGGAACTGATCTTGACCAGGCAGACCCGGTCACAACGGCCACAGCCCACACAGCCCGGTCGTCCGTACTTCTCCATGAGGTACTTGCCCTTACGGAAAATGCGGTGACGGAGCCGGTCGGCCGGCTGAGGGCGGAAGTTCTCGCCGCCGGCGACCCGGGCGAAGCCCGCCAACGTGCAGCCGTCCAGCCGGCGCTTGCGCTCGCCTCGCCGCAGCGTCAGGTCCACCTCGTCGAAGACGTCGAAGCAGTAGCAGGTCGGACAGACCAGGTTGCAGGAACCGCAACTGAAGCATCGCCGGGCCGTGGCTTCCCAGATGAGGCTGTCTCGGCTCTCCTCCAGGATGTCGGGCAGGTACTTGGTGTCGAAGCGGAACTTCTTGGGGAAGGCGGCGGCCTTGGCCGCCTTGACTTCCTGCAAGCGGGCGAACTCGACGTTGGTGGCGTCGGGGAGATCGACTCCTCTTAGGAGTTCTTCCCCGCGCTCGGTGGCGATATCGACGAAGTAGGCTTCACCTAAGTCGGTCAGCATGAGGTCGTAACCGGTGGCGACCTCGTGGGTGCCCATGTCGGCACAGAAGGCGTACTCGTCACAGGGAGCCAGGCAGTTCAGCCCTACCACGATGGCCCGCTCTCGGCGGCGCAGGTAGTTGGTGTCTTCGGGGTCGTCGCTGAAGACGGCGTCCAGGAGCCAGAGGGCGTTGATGTCGCAGGGGTGCATGCCGAAGATGATCCGCTCGGGGGCCTCCACGACCGCCTCGAACTCCGGAGGCTCTTCGCTGGCGTCGAACCGGAGCAGCGTCTCCTCCTGGGGCTGGAAGTACTTCTTGGGCGAGAGCAGTGTGGTGGGGTAATCCAGGCGCAGTTCAGCGGTGTCTTCGAGACGGTCGAAGTAGAACTTGTCGGCTTCAGGCTTCCGCTTGGGCCCCACGACCTCGCAGGCACTCATCAGTCCGGCAACGAAGGTCTCCAGACGGTCTTTGCTCATCACCTTGGGCAGCATCCGGTGACTCCTTTGTTGCCAAATGGTCCCGGGGACGGCTTCGGGGCAAGTGACCCGGGAGCTCTCGTTACGGCTGACCTGGCTTGCCGAGCAGGGCCTCGACCCGCCTGAGCAGTTCGCGGGGTCCCACGGGCTTCTCGATGAAGTCTTCCACGGGCAGGTAGTCCTGGTCCTCTTGCGGGGAGAACTTGTAGCCGAACCTCTTGCCGATAGCGGTGAGCATGATAATGGGGATGTCTTTGGTGCTGGCGTCACCTTTGAGTTTGTAACTGACGTGGAAGCCCTCGGTGTCTTTGTCCATCATCACGTCCAGGATGATGAGGTCCGGGCGCTGGCGGGCCACCTGGGCCAGGCACTCCGTGCCCGAGGAAGCGGTGTCCACGGCGTAGCCCGAGGCGCCCAGGACCGTTTTCAGGACCTCGACGATGTCCAGGTCGTCGTCAACGACCAAAATGCGCTTCGGCTGCTCACTCACCCGTGTGTCCTCCCCTGCAATCACCGGTCAGGCGGCGCTGAGGGCGCCACCTGGTGGTGGCGACCCTGACTGAACCACTCGCCAAACCAAACCGGTGGGCTCCCGAGCCAACGGAGCGAGGCCCACCAATACCGATCTTAGCGTGAAAGTTTTCACAAATCAAGCCGAAACTTGCAGAAAAAGACGAAGAAAAACAAGAAGTTCGCTTCTACTACCCCTTGCTGGCCGGGCGCGGGGCCATTTTGGAAAAAATCTCAGCAGATGCGGGGAAGTTCTTCTCCGTAGGGGAGTTCCACCAGCCGTCGGCCTCCGGCCAGCGTCTCCAGGACGACACGTTGCTTCCCACGCTCGCGCACCCGACCGATCAACTCCGCCTTCGCCCCCAGCCGGTCGGCGCGAAGTGCGGCCAAGACTTCCTCGGCCACGGCCTCAGCCGCCACCACTACCAGTTTCCCCTCGTTGGCCACCACCAGCGGGTCCAGACCCAGGAGTTCACACGCAGCGCGCACGTCAGGCTCCACCGGGATGGCCTCCTCTTCCACGATCACCTCCACCCGGGCGTCCTCGGCCAGTTCGGCCAGGGCTGCAGCCAATCCGCCACGAGTAGGGTCCCGCATCCAGCGAATTCCCTCGCCGCCGACTGACAGCACCCTCAGCGCCAGGTCGCCCAGGGACGCGACGTCGCTCCGGACGGTGGTCTCAAAAGCAATGCCTTCCCGAGCGCTGAGCACAGCGATGCCGTGATTGCCGATGGGGCCACTGAGGAGCACCCGGTCGCCGGGCTCCACCCTATCGGCTCCCAGCCGGACGCCGTCCGCCACGACCCCCACACCGGCGGTGTTGACGAAGAGACCGTCGGCGCTGCCTCTCTCGACGACCTTGACGTCTCCGGTGACCACCTGAGCGCCCGCCTCCCGGACCGCTCGGCCGACCGATTCGACGATTCGGCGGAAATCCTTCAGCGCGAACCCCTCCTCCACGATGAAGGCCAGGCTCAGGGCCGCCACCTCTGCCCCGACCACGGCGAGGTCGTTCACCGTTCCACAGACGGCCAGCGTCCCGATGTCCCCTCCCGGGAAAAAGAGAGGCTTGACCACGTAACTGTCGGTAGTGAAGGCCGCCTGGCCAGGCCCCAGGTCCAGAAGGGCGCTGTCGGAGAGGGGGGCTCCGGGGTCCGTTCCCAGTTTGGGGAGGATGTCCTGGCGGATGAGTTCGCGCATCAGTTCGCCGCCACCCCCGTGGGCCAGCAGGATACGGGCATCGCGCTTCGTCCCGTCGCGCCCTTCACTCACGCTTCCCACCTCCTCGGTCGTGCGGCTCGTATGAGCCGAAACGGTAGGCGATGCCACAACTGCCCTCCCTGCTGACCATGCACGGACCCCGTGGACGGACGGGCGTACAACCTTGCCCGAAAAGCGGGCAGTCCCAGGGGTCCAACGTCCCCTGGAGCACATCGCCACATCGGCAGCCAGCCAGTTCGGGGGCTGGTTTGACCTCAATGTTGAGCGCCGTGCGGGCGTCGAACCGGGTGAACTCGTCTCGCAGGGCGAAGCCGCTCTCGGGGATGACGCCCAGCCCGCGCCACTCGACCGGGGCCACCTCGAAGACCGTGTCCAACTGGGCCTGGGCCGTGGGGTTTCCCTCGGGTGGGACGGTTCGGCGGTACTGGTTGGCTACCTCGCTCCTCCCCTCGGCCAGCATCTCCAGCAGCATGGCGATGGCTTCCAGGACGTCGATGGGCTCGAACCCTGCCACCACGCAGGGCCTCCCGGCCTCGGCCACCGGCTCGTAGGGAGCCAGGCCGATGATGACGCTGACGTGTCCGGGGGCGATGAAACCATCGATGTTGACGTCTGGCGCAGCGGTCAGGGCTTCCATTGCCGGGACGATGCGCTTGTGGGCGTCGAGGACCAGGAAGTTGGCCAGTGCTCCGGCGCGGGCCTCCTGTAGGGCGACGGCGGCGGCCGGGGCGGTGGTTTCAAAACCCACGGCGAGGAAGACCACCGGCCTGTCGGGATTCCGGCCGGCGAGTTCAAGTGCCTCGAGGACCGAGTAGACCATGCGGACGTCGGCGCCCTCGGCCCTGGCCGTCTCCAGTGAGTCGGAAGTCCCGGGCACCCGGAGCATGTCACCGTAGGTGGCAACGGTGACTTCGCCCCTGCGGGCCACCTCGATGGCGGCGTCGATGAAGCCCTGGGCCGTCACACACACCGGACAGCCGGGACCGGAGATCAGCCTGACGTTCCCGGGCAGCAGTTCGCGAATCCCGCCCCTGCTGATGGCCACCGTGTGGGTGCCACAGACCTCCATCAGGGAGACGGTGTGGTCGAGGCGGTCAGCCGACTCGCGGATGCGGGTAAGGTACTGGGCGGCCCGCTCACGCAGAGCGGTTCGAGGTGGCGTCGGCATCGCTCGCAATTCCAAGAAGTTCGAGGGTTTCCAGGGCGTCGGCTTCAGCCAGCAGGGCGATGGCGAAGCCGGCGTGGAGCAAGACGTAGTCGCCGACGGCCGCCTCGGGTACGAGCACCAGGCTGGCGCTTCGACGGTTGCCGGCGAAGTCCACGGTCGCCCGGTTCCCCTCGATCGCCACGATCTTTACCGGCACTGCCAGGCACATGGCTCTCCTATCTCCCTTGCTTCTCATTCTCGGCCGACGCAGCTGACGCTGCTGTGGCGGAGTCGGCGGCGAGTCGGCTCGCCGCCACCCAGGCCTGCCCCAGGGCTATGCCGCCGTCGTTGGCCGGCACCAGGCTGTGGGTGAGCACCTCAAATCCTTCCGTCTCCAGGGCTGACGATAGACCCTCAACCAGGCGCTGGTTCTGGAAGCAGCCTCCCGAAAGCACCACCGTGCCCAGCCTCGCCTGGCGAGCAAGCCGCGAGCCCGCTTCAGCCAGGAAAGCCACGACGGCATTGTGGAAGCGAGCCGAGACCACACCTACGGGCGCTCCCTGGGTCACGTCAGCCACCAGAGCGCGGACGAGTGGGTCGGGGTCTACGGTAAGCATACCATCGAGGTGCCGAAGTTCATAGGGGTATGCCTCCGTTTCAGCGTCCTCGGCGACGCCCTCGAACTCCATGGGGGCCTGGCCCTCGTAGGAGTTGCGCAGCGCCACCCCAGCCAGGGCGCTGGCCGCGTCGAACAGTCGGCCCAGGCCGGTGGTAGGTGGGCAGTGGACCCCGCGCTCGATCATCTGCACCACCACTTGCATCTCCCGCTCCGGTACTGCCCTGAAGAGGGGAAGGTCGAGCGAGCGGAACTCCTTGCCCTCGGCGCGCATTAGGTAGGCGAGAGCCATTCGCCAGGGCTCCTTCGCCGCAGCGTCGCCACCCGGAAGCCCGATGGCCCGCAGGTGTCCCACCCGCCGATACTGGCGGGCGTCGCCGATGAGCAGTTCGCCTCCCCAGGCCGTTCCGTCCTCCCCGTAGCCGACACCGTCACAGATGATCCCCAGGGCGGGCCCGGTTCGTCCGTGCTCGGCCAGGCAACTCGCCAGGTGGGCATGGTGGTGCTGCACGGCGGTCAGACGGACGCCTGTCATTTTCTTCGCAAAGCGGGTGGAGAAGTAGGCTGGGTGGAGGTCGTGGGCTACGACCGTGGGACTGATGTCGAGCAGTTGACCCAGTTCGGCGACCGCTTCGGTGAAGAAGTCGTTGGCTTCAAGGTTCTTGAGGTCGCCGATGTGCTGGCTGAGGAAGGCGTTGCGCTCTTTGAGGAAGCAGACGGTGCTCTTGAGTTCGGCCCCCAGGGCCAGGACGTGCTCCGGCGACGCCTCGGGCAGGGCCACAGGCAGAGGCACGTAGCCCCGGGATCGACGAAGCGCCGACACCCGTCCACGGGCCACTCGCACCACCGAGTCGTCGGCCCGGCGGGCGATGGGCCGGTCGTGGGTCAAGAAAGCATCGGCGATGCCACGGAGGCGTTCCCTGGCTTCGACTTCGGTGGTGACGATGGGCTCGTCGGTCCGGTTGCCACTGGTCATGACCAGGGCCGGATACGGGCCCTCCAGGAGCAGGTGGTGGAGGGGCGTATAGGGCAGCATCACTCCGAAGTAGGCGCTGCGCGGAGCCACCAGGTCAGTGATAGCGCCTTGACCCGGGCGCTTGCGCACCAGGACGATGGTTCGCTGATGGCTTCCCAGCAGTTTCTCCTCCAGGGCCGTCGGCTGGGCGTAGGTGCGGATGGTGACCAGGTCGGGCGACATGATGGCCAGGGGCTTCTCCTCGCGGAGTTTGCGCTGGCGGAGCCGAGCCACCACCTCGTCGTCGGTAGCCGCGCAGGCTAAGTGGTAGCCCCCCAGGCCCTTGACGGCCACGATCTTTCCTGCACTCAGGAGGTCGATGGTCTTCTCCGCGGGGTCGTCGCAGTCGATTGCGCGACCGTCGCCCTCCAGCAGTGTCAGTGTGGGTCCGCAGACGGCGCAGGCGTTGGGCTGGGCGTGGAATCGCCGGTCGGCGGGGCCGTCGTACTCGCGCTGGCAGTCGGGGCACATCTGGAACCGGCGCATGGTCGTCTTGGGGCGGTCGTAGGGGACGCCTTCGATGATGGTGAAGCGGGGTCCGCAGTTGGTGCAGTTGGTGAAGGCGTAGCGGAATCGGCGGTCGGTTCGGTCACGCAGTTCACGCAGGCAGTCGGCGCAGGTAGCCACGTCGGGGCTGATGAGGGCCCGGCTCTCCTTGGCCTCTTGGCTGATGCGGATTTCGAACTCGGCCGCGCCAACGACTGGGACCTCCGCCACCTCACAGCCCAGGATGGCGGCCAGTGGTGGCGCCTCCTCCAGCAGGCGCCGGTGGAAGTGGTCCAGCGCCGCTGGCGCGCCTTCCACCTCGATGACGACCCCGTGTGAGTCATTGGCCACGAACCCGGCCAGACCCAACTCAGCCGCTAACCGATAGACGGAGGGCCGAAAACCCACCCCCTGCACCACCCCACTGACGTGGAGTCGTCGGCGAACGGCACCCGCGGCCGCTCCAGCGGTCGGTTGGCCGGCTTGTTTCCGCGTCCGTGTTGACATCACAACTTCCTCGGCTGCATCAATGCCGGTATTGTGGCCTGCCCGGGTGCGAGGGGTCAGGAAGCGCTCCAGCGGAACCTCAATGGACCTTGGTACGAGGAAAAGCGCGCTCTGCGGCCGGCTCCTGATCAACGTCTTCCTATTATACCGCCACCGGTTCGCCCGGCCAAGGACGTTCAGTGCGAGGCGCCGCCTTTGTTGCCGAGTCGGCCGTGGGGATGGGGGATGAGCGAATGGGGGACCTCCATGCCAAAGCGGGCGAGGAGTCGCTCGTCGCCAAGAATGTCACGGACGGGACGGTCGGCGACGATCTCGCCCTGGTTCATCAGGACGCATCGGCAGCACAGTTCCAGGACCAGTTCCAGGTCCTGGGTGGTGACGATCTTGGTGATGGTGAGGTCCTTGACGAGTTCGATGAGGGAGCGTCGGCTGCGGTGGTCCAGACTGCTGGTGGGTTCGTCCATGGCCAGGACCCGGGGCTCCATGGCCAGCACCGTGGCAATGGCCACCGCCCGCTTCTCCCCGCCACTCAGGTGGTAGGGAGCGCGCTCCTCAAAGTCCTCCTTGCCGACCACGCGCAGGGCCTCGGCAACCCGCCTGCGTACCTCCTCTTCCGAAAGACCCAGGTTGAGGGGGCCGAAGGCCACGTCGTCGAAGACGGTGGGCATGAAGAGTTGGTGGTCGCTGTCCTGGAAGATGAGGCCCACCCGTCGACGGATTTCGGGAAGGTTGGCCTTGGTAACCTCCAGGCCGTCGACGAAGACCCGACCCTCTCCCCGGAGCGTGCCGTTGAGGTGGAGCAGCAAGGTCGACTTGCCCGCACCATTGGGCCCGATGAGCCCCACGCATTGACCGGCCTCCACCTCGAGGGACACGTCACGCAGGGCCTGGGTGCCGTCGGGGTAGGTGTAGGAGAGGTGCTCGATGACGAGGACGGCCGAGCGCTCGGTCGAGGCCAGTGGCTCGGCGGTCTTGCCCGTCATCGAAGAGTCCATGCCACCCCCCAGAGAACTGCCACCAGCGCCCAGCCCCCCGCCAGGACGGCAAGGTCAGCCGCGCGAAACCGCAGGGGACGAAGGGTGCGCACCTCACCGTCGAAGCCCCGGGCCAGCATGGCCTGGTAGACCCGCTCGGCCCGCTCGTAGGTGCGCAAGAACAGCACGCCGGCCATGCCCCCGGCCGCCTTGAGTTGGAGGCGCCGACGGGTGACGGAGCGGGCGTCGCGGGCCCGCTTCATCTGCTGGGCCTCCTCGATGAGAAGGAAGAGGTAGCGGTAGAGGAAACTCAGGATGAGCAGGATGACCCGGGGCACGTAGAGGTCTTCCAAGGCCCGCAGCAGGTGGTCAAAGCGGGTGGTGGTGACCAGGACCAGCAGCGTCAAGGCGCAGAGCAAGGCTTTCGTCAGGACGTTGACGGCTATCCGGAGCCCCTGCCAGGTCACCGAGAACTCCAGGCCCCAGAACCGGACCCGCCCGGCGACCTCCCCTTCAGTGAGGAAGGGGACGAAGAGGATGATGACCAGCACGAAGGGCAGCACCAGGAGCAGCCTCTTGGCCAAGTACCCCAGAGGCACCCGCGCCGTCAGGGCCAGCCCGACCAGCAGACATGCGTAGCCAGCGAAGATGGGCACCAGGCCGATGGGTGTCAGGTTGATGAGCACCACCAGGGGGAAGAAGAAGAGCGCCTTGGCCCGGGGGTCGAGCCGGTGGATGAGGGTGGTTCCCCGACTGAACTTGTCGATGAAGGCATGGTGCATCGGTGTCTATTGGGTTCCCTTCTGAAACTTGAGGATGAGTTCAGCGATGGATCGGCGCCAGCCATCGAGTTTGGCGTTGATCGGCCCGCCGTAGGCTAAACCCACTTCCTCTCCGCTCTCCAGGCCCTCGGTTGGCCAGGGAGGGACCTCCCGGCGGATCTCGTCCAGCAGCCTGCGGCTCTGTTCGAGGAGGAGGCGGTCGTCGGGGCCGGCGCGCTCCATCTCCTGCTGGAGGGTGTAAAGGTAGCGGTAGTCGTCGATGCCTTCGCGCGTCCACTCGTAACCTACCGTCGAGAGCGGGCCGTCGGGGGAGGCATAGACCACACCCCAGCCCGTGTCGAAGGGATCGAAGGGGTAGGTGTGCCACTGGTAGTGCCACTGCCAACGTCCCTTGGCCCCGAGCCGCCAGACGCCGAAACCGAAACTGAGCCGGTCGATGCCGGCGTTGTAGGTCCAGAGCACAGGTTTCTCGTGCTCCTGAGCATAGGCGATCATCTTGGCCGAACGCTCCCAGGGGTGGGTCTGGATGACGTCCATCTCGGGGACCATGGGCATGTAGTCCAGAGCGTTCTGGGTGTCGCCCATGGGGGTGACGGTGGAGCGGGCGCCGGGGACCTCGGCGATGAGTTTGAGGTACTTGATGGTGTCGGCTAAGTTCCGGTTCCAGGGGTTGATGAGTTGTTCGCGGGGCTCATCGACGACCCAGATGACCAGCGGGATCTTCTCCCGTTCGGACCAGGCGACGATCTGACCGATGAGTTCCTTGTAGGCGCGGTTGAACTCGGGGCTGAACTCCTTCAGACCCGAGCGCATGAGACGGTAGTTGGCCAGGCCCAGGATGTTCATCTGATTGGCGTGTTCGAGACCCAGTCCGGTAGCCCGAATGGCCTTGGCCCACGGCGTCAGGCCGGAAAAGTCCACCTCGATGGTGCCGTCTGACTCAATGGTGGGGATGGCGGGGGAAGGAAGTTGCATGGCCGTGCAGCCATGGGCGAGCATGTCGGCCATCTCCCGTTCCAGTTGCTTCCGCCAAGCCGCCTCCATCCCTTCAAACCGGTCGAAGAAGTAGTTGAGCCCACCCGGGCTGGAGTAGTACCAGCCGTAACTCACGTCGGTCTCTTCCGCTTTGGCCAACTCCAGACGGAGCCCCTGGAAGGTGACCGGAATACTCCTGTGAAAGCGCTCGCCACCGGCCTTCCCCGTGACAACCACCTGTCCTGCGAACGTCTCCCCCGCTCCGATCACGGGTCCCGTGAACCTGAACCAATACTGCCGGGTCATCCCTTTCTTGATGTCCATTGGTCGTGCCGGGACGAGCGCCGTGCCCCGGGCAGAGAACACCCCTTGACCGGACGGCCGCAGCAGATACTTGACCAGATAGGCCCTCGTATCTGGCACTGCCGGAAACCCCGTTTCCTCGCCCGGGCTGACGAAGATGGTCATTTCCACGTCGCGCAGGTCTTCCTGTGCCAGGACGGCGATGGTGGCCGGCTCAGTCTCGCCGGGGGAGGCCCAGACTTCGATGGGTCTGTTGATCTCCCCTTCCATGGGGACCGAGCGGGGGTGGATGGGCCGGAGGTAGTGCGGGGTGAAGAGGACGGCTGGGTCGTCTTCGTGGCCCTTGAGGGCTTCGGCTACGGGCCGTTCCGGTTCGGGCAGTTGCTCGTAGTAGTGTTTGTCGTGGAACTCCTTCTTCCGGTCCTTCTCCAAATGGGCCAGAACAGGCGCGACGTCGGCTTGCTTGGCCGTGGGGTACACGATGAGGGCGGAGACGGCACAGGTATCAAAGACCAGGTCAAGCCGACCATCGGAGACAGCGACCTCGGCCGTCCGCGGGGCGAAGCGTGGCTCAACGTACGTGGCCCAGGCATCGATGCCGAAGTGGTAGTCGGTGTCGAGCCAGCGGTAGAGGACCTCCCTGGAGTAGAAGCGTTCCGGGGTCATCACCTCGTCAATGACGCTCTTCCCTTCAGCCAGCACCCGCCAACTTCGGCTGGGCATCCCGTTCTGGTCGATGTTCCGGGCGATGAGCCAGACGGTGTAGAGGCCGTTTGGGACCTTGAGGGTGAAGGGGAACTCCCAACGACCGTAGGTGTCTCCATGGACGTAGTCCCCGGCCAGAGCGTCGGGCCACCCCTGCCTGCCCGCGCTCAGGCCTTCCGCACCGACCCAGCCGAAGCCGCCGTCGTCTGTGTACTCGCTCTTCGGGCTGACGGCGTGGAAGCCCGGGAAGACAGGCGCCTTCTCCGGGCCGAAGTCAAAGCGGAACAGGCCTTCCACGTGGACGATCTCAGGAGCCTTCTCCAGGCGCAGGTGATCGAAGTAGAGGACGACGTCCTCCTTGGGGTCGACGAAGAAGATCATGAAAGCGGTGATGTGGGCCAGGTCCACGTCGCGGGAGCCGTCCTGGACCTTGAGGGAAGGAAGGTGCAGTTCGATGGTGCTTGACCCGGGACGAAGTGTGACTCCCCCGTTATATCGGGTGGGGTAGCCCGTGCTCTGGGCGTCGTCGATGCGGATGCCGCAGGAGAGCAGTTTCGAAGCGGGGTTGTAGACATCCAGGCGCAGGTAGTCGTATCCCTGCCAGTCAGTCAGGAAGCCCCCGGGTGGGTTGCCGGCGATGCCCGGGTACATGATGTTCTTGTGGAAGGTTACCTTGAGGGCGTGCGTGCCCGAGGTCACGGCTTCGCTTAACGAGGAGAGTTCGAGGTCCGCGTAGCCCTCCTCCTCCGAGCCGCGCATGACCTTCAGTTGCTCCTCGTCCTCGAAGTCGGTCAGGACCTTGCTCTCCTGGGCGGGAAGGGGAGCCGAGACCACCAGCAGAACACACAGCGCGGCGCCGACAAGCCTACAGCCAGTCATAGTCTTTCCTTCTGCTATTGGCGTTAGCTGACGTGTCAGCCCCAGCGCACTGTACCGCTTGGCTCGCCGGGCGTCAAGACGGGCCGGTGGCGGAGGCCGTCACAGGTGGGTAGCGCTGGAGCAGGTCCATCGCCGCTTCGAAGACCTCCTCCGGGAGGAGTCGCTCCAGGCACTCGTGGTCGCGGGGGCATTTGGGGAGTTGGCAGGGCACACAGTCCAGGCCGGTCATCTGCAGGGCCGCCTCTTTGGGGTGCCGGGTGTCGGTCCAGCGCTGGTCGGTGGGGCCGAAGAGCGTGACCACGGGGATGTCGAAGGCGGCGGCGAGGTGGCGGGGGCCGGTGTCGTTGGTGACCATCAACTGGCTCTCGGCCACCAGGGCCTTGAGCCGACCCAGGCCCAACGGCTCGCGCCAGAAGTGGATGATGTCCTTGGGGGTGAGTTCCTCGATGGTTCGGCCGATGGCCTCCTCGCCGGGCCCACAGACCACCACCAGGTTGCACGAGAGGGCGCGCAGGAGTCGGTCGGCCAGTTGGGCGAAGTAGCGGGGAGGCCAGCACTTGCTGGAGCCGAACTTGGCCCCCGGGATGAAGACCACGGTGGGTCGATTGGGATCGTGGCCCCGCCCGGCCAGCAGTTCGCGCAGGGCTGAGCGGGCCGCGTCGGCCACGGTGAGGCGCAGTCGGCGGTCACTGACCCCCGCTCCCAGGTGCTCCACCAACTCGGCGTAGTAGGTGACCATGGGACGGGGAAGGAAGCGGCCGTCTTCGCCCCGGGGCGCGGGGAGCGGGTCGGTGAGGAGCAGGCTCCGGCCCCCGCGCCCGTAGCCCACCCGCCGGGGGACGCGGGCCCACCAGGCCGGGAGCGCCGAGCGAAAACTGTTGGGGAAAAGGACGGCCAGGCGGAAATCCTCCCGGCGAAGTTCCCGGGCCAGCCGACGAAGCCCCCAGAACGTCTGGGCACCGTCGGCGGAGAGCAATCGATCGAACCAGGGGCCCGGCTGGAGGAGTTCGTGGAGGTGGCTGCGGGCCAGGAAGGTGATGTGAGCCTGGGGGAAGCGTTCACGAAGGGCGCGGAAGGCCGGCGTGGCCATGACCACGTCGCCCACCCAGTTGGGTGTGTGCACCAGGATTCGGCAGCCCGCTTGGCAATCGTTCACCGGAAGGACCCCGCCGACGTGGCAGACCCCGTCACTTCAACTCGACCGACCAGTAGGCGGCGTCCAGGAACTGCTTCCAGGACTGGTACTTCTCGTGGCGCAGGTGGAGTTTTACCACCGGGCTTCGGCGGGGCTTGACGGGCTTGCGGATGAGTTTCATCCCCGCTTCCCAGGGAGGCCGACCGCCCTTGCGGACGTTGCAGGCCACGCAGGCGCACACCGTGTTGGTCCAGGTGGACTCGCCGCCTTGCCTGCGGGGGACGATGTGGTCGAGGGTGAGTTCACTGGTGGGGAAGTGTCGGCCGCAGTACTGGCAGCGGCTGCCGTCGCGGGCGTAGATGTTTCGCCGGTTGAACTTGACCTCGGTGGCTGGCAGTTTGTCGTAGACCAGTAGCCTGACGATGCGGGGGACGATGAGTTCGAAGGAAACGCTCCGAATCCAGTCGTCGGGGTCGTAGTGGGTGGTTTCGAACCGACGCCTGGCCTCGGAGACCTCCAGCCAACTTTCGAAGTTGTAGGTGCTGTACTGGTTGTGGTCGACGGAGACCACCTCGGCCACCTGCTTGTACAGCAGTCCGAGCGCCCGCCGAACCGAGACAATGTGGACGGCCATGTACAGTTTGTTCAGCACCAGTACGCGACCATCGAGCGCCACAATCGACACAGCACACCTCTTCTCACATACCTCCTCGTAGCCCTTCACTTATACCATCTCCGGAGCCCCGCCTGCAAGGGTTTTCTTGGCCGGCGCGTCGCTTTAGGGAGCGGGACCGCTCAGGAACTGGTGCCGCGCTGATCCAAACGGGATTGAGGGAGGCCTGACGGCCTTGCTATGGGGCCTCGGCCAGGTGCTTCTCCAGGAGTTGGCGGGCCAGTTGCGGGTTGGCCTTGCCCTGGGTGGCCCGCATCACCTGACCCACCAGGGCACCCACCGCCTGTTTCTTACCGGCTTTGAAATCGGCCACCGGCTTGGGGTTGGCGGCGATGACCTCCGCCACTACCCGCTCCAACTCGGCGGCGTCGGTTATCTGTGCTAAGCCCTTCTCCTGGACGATTGTCTCCGGGTCGCCTCCGCCACCATCCTCGACCATGTCAACAAAGAGCTTCTGCACGACTGCGCGGGTGGTCGTATTGTCACCCATGAGAAGCACCAGCTTCCCCGACTGCTGGGGGGTGACCGGCAACTCGTCAATGCTAATCCCCCGGTTGCTCAGTTCCCGCAACACTTCAACCATCACCCAGTTGGAGGCCTGTTTGGGGTCGGCACCGGTTCTCACCATGTCCTCGAAGTAATCGGCGAGTTCTCGGTCGGCCGTGAGGACACCAGCGTCGTAACTCGGCAGGCCGAACTGCTCCACAAAGCGCTGTCGACGGGCAAGTGGGAGTTCGGGGAGTTCGGCTTTGAGTTCGTCCAGGAGCGAGGGCGCAATCTCGACCGGCACCAGGTCGGGTTCGGGGAAGTAGCGGTAGTCGTGGGCCTCTTCCTTGGTGCGCATCCGCCTGGTCACGCTGCGCACCTCGTCCCACAGGCGGGTCTCCATCGCCACCTCTTCGCCCGCGTCTAACAGGCCGCTCTGTCGCTCGATCTCGTAGCGGGCGGTGGCCGAAGCGCTGCGGACCGAGTTCAGGTTCTTGACCTCGACGCGGGTGCCCAGTTCCTCCTGCTCCCGAGGTCGGAGCGACAGGCTCACCTCGAAGCGCAGTTGCCCCTCCTCCATCTTGCACTTGCTCACGCCGAGGTAGCGGAGGAGTTCCCGCAGGCCCTGGATGAAGGCTTCCAGTTCCTCGACGCTCCTCATGTCGGGCTTGGAGACGATCTCCAGGAGGGGCGTGCCCGCCCGGTTGAGGTCGATTCCCGAGGTGCCGCCCGTCGCCGTGTCCGGGTGGACGGACTTCCCCGCATCCTCCTCCAGGTGGACGTTGTCGATGCCGATGCGTTTGGTCTCGCTAGCCACCTCAATCTCCATCCAGCCGTCGCGGCCCAGGGGGTCGTAGTTCTGGGAGATCTGGTAGTTCTTTGGCAGGTCGGGGTAGTAGTAGTTCTTCCGATCGAAGTGGGTGACGGAGGGGATGGTGCACTCAAGAGCGATGGCCGTCTTCAGGGCGTAGCGGACTGCCTCCTGGTTGATGACCGGAAGCACCCCGGGCATCCCCGCGCAGACCGGGCAGGTGGCTGTATTGGGCTCGCCGCCGTACTTTAGCGGACAGGAGCAGAACATCTTGCTCCGGGTGGCGAGGTGCGCATGCACCTCCAACCCAATCACCACCTCGTACCTGCTCTTCTCTTCGTCACTCATCTGGACTTCTACTCAGGCTGAGCGCTCCCACCTCTGACGCCGCTTCATACGCAGCCGAGAGGCGGAGGAGGAGGGGTTCGGCGAAGGGGGGGGCCAGCAACTGCAGACCAATTGGGAGTCGGCCGTCGGCTAAACCACAGGGGATGCTGATACCCGGGATGCCCGCCAGGTTGGCCGAGATGGTGAAAACGTCGGACAGGTACATCGACAGCGGGTCGTCGGTGCGCTCGCCCAGTTTGAAGGGCACCGTGGGTGAGGTGGGACAGGCCACCGCGTCCACCTTTTCAAAGACGGTGTCGAAGTCCTGCTTGATGAGTGCCCGCACCTTCTGGGCCTTGAGGTAGTAGGCGTCGTAGTAGCCGCTGGAGAGCGCGTAGGTGCCTAACATGATCCGACGCTTGACCTCGTCGCCGAACCCCTCGGCGCGGGTGTAACTGTACATGTCCACGATGTCCTCAGGTGGCTTGGGGCTTCGGTAGCCGTACTGGACGCCATCGTAGCGCGCTAAGTTGGAGGAGGCCTCGGCGGTGGCCACGATGTAGTAGGTGGCCACCGCGTACTCGGTGTGGGGAAGCGACACCTCCACCACCTCCACCCCCAGGCCCTCGAATACCTCGAGCGCAGCGCGTACCGACCGCTCGACCGCCGACTCCAGCCCCTCGCCGAAGTACTCCTCGGGCACCCCGATACGCAGTCCCTCCACCGGCTTCTCCGCCTCGACCGGGTAGTCGGGCACCGGCTCCTGGGCGCAGGTGGAATCGCGCTTATCGGGTGGGGCGATGATGCGGAGCAACAGCGCAGCGTCGGCCACGGTGCGGGTGATGGGCCCGATCTGGTCCAGCGAACTGGCGAAGGCCACCAGACCCCATCGGCTGACCCGCCCGTAGGTCGGCTTCAGGCCCACCACACCACAGAAACTCGCCGGCTGCCGAACCGAACCCCCCGTATCGCTCCCCAAGGCCCAGGGCGCGAGCCCCGCGGCCACCGCCGCGGCGGAGCCGCCACTGGAGCCGCCGGGGGCCCGCTCGGTGTCCCAGGGGTTTCGGGTGATGGCGAAGCCGGAGTTCTCGGTGGAACTGCCCATGGCGAACTCGTCCAAGTTGGTCTTGCCGATGACGATGGCGTCGGCCGACTCCAGCAGTTCGATGACGTGGGCGCTAAAGGGTGGGTGGAAGTTTTCGAGGATCTTGGAGGCGCAGGTGGTGGGTCGGCCTTCGGTGCAGATGTTGTCCTTGATGGCGATGGGGATGCCGGCCAGTTCACCGACGGCCTGGCCTGCCGCCCGGCGCCGGTCGACGTCGCGAGCCCGGCGGAGGGCCCCCTCCCCATCCACCCAGAGGTAGCAGTTGAGGTCGCGGTCGCGCTGGGCGATGCGCTCCAGGTAGTGACCCACGACCGCTTCGGCCGAGACCTCACCAGCCCGGAGCCGACCCACCAGTTGGCAGGCGGAGAGTTTTTCCAGGCCGTCGCTCATGGTCGCTTACTCGATGATGCGGGGCACACGGAAGAAGCCGACCTCCCTCTCCGGGGCATTCTCCAGGGCTTTCTCCTGGGGAAGGGACGGGCCGGACTCATCGGGACGGAAGACGTTCTTCAGCGCCAGGGCGTGGCTCATGGGCTCGACGGTGGTGGTATCCAGTTGGTTGAGCTTGTCGATGTAGTCAAGAATGGCGCTCACCTGCTCGGCGAAGCGGTCGAGTTCAGTGTCGCTCATGGCCAGCCGAGAGAGCGTGGCGACGTGCCTGACCGTCTCTTTGTCCATGGCCACCGGCGTCCCCTTGGACGTGCTCCAGGTGTTTTTTTGCCGAGTATCTGGCTCGCCTGTGCGTATAGTACAGGACTGCGAAGGTAGAGCGGCGCGCCCACAGCGGCCATTATAGTGGTCGGCCTCGGCCGGTCAACGAGCTTTTCCGGCGCCTGGGGGAGCGATTATTCTCTTGGCCGGGTCGGCCCGAGCCGCTACAATGGTCGCCGGGCGCAATCCTGTGACATTGGGACTCCGGAGGAGGAACGGATGATGAGACGTGTGGGCTGGTGCGCTTGTGTGGTGTTGCTGGTGGGGGTGGTGTCCGGGCCGGCGGTGTGGGCCCAGGGGACGGTGGAAGAACTGCTGCGCGCGGTGCCGGCGGACGCCATGGCCACTGTCGTCGTCCGCAGTTTTACTGGTTTGCAGCAGGACCTGGCCATGGTGGCCGACACGGTGATGCCTGGGCAGGGGATGGTGCTGCCCATGGTCCTGGAGCGGGCCCTGGATACCCCGGCTGGTCAGGGGCTCAACCTACAGAACTCTCTGGGCGTGGTGTTCCTGGCCTTTGAGAGCGGCGACGTGGGCACAGGGGTGCTGCTCCCGATGGATTCCTACGCCGACTTCTCCAGCGCACTCGAGGTGATGGGGTTCACCATGACCACGGAGGACGGCCTGGACGCCTACAGCGCCGAGGGGTTCACCGGTCCGGTGACCTACTACGCCGCCGGTGAGGGCGCATACCGGTTCTGGACTAAGGACCGGGCGGCGGCGGCGGCCTACCAGCAGAAGTTCCAGGCCCAGGTCCCCATGCTGGCTGCGGAACTGCCTGCGGCCACCAAAGCGTTGATGGCTGAGGCCGACCTTTCGGTCTACGCGCCCATGGCCGACCTGGCTCCCCGGGTGCAGACCTTCGCCGGCTTTATGGTGGCGCAGATGCAGGTCGCCTCGGCCCAGCCCGGGTTGAGCGAGCAGCAGGCGGCGCAAGTCCAGATGGGTCAGCAGGTGCTTCTGCTCGAACTGGAGGCCCTGGGAGAGGTGTTGGTCCAGGTGGACTGGGGCTTGCTGACGGTGGACATGGGTCCGGACGGGATAACGGCCCGGGCTCACCTGAGGGCCAAGCCTGAGACCACGGTCGCCAGGTTCTTCGGGACCCAGGGGGGTGGCGAGACGGCCCTGCTGGGTCAACTGCCGGCCGAAAGTTGGATGGCCGTCTCGGGCAAGGTGGAGTTGGCCCCTATCATCCCTGCGCTCAAAGACTTCAGCATGAAGCTGATTGAGGCGATGGGGGTCACGGACGAAGAGACCAAGCAGCGCTACGAGCGCGCCATGGAAGCGATGGAACTCCACACCGGGGAAATGGCCTTGGCCATGGTTCCCGGCGGCGAGGGTGGTGGGTTCGTCAACGTGGTGGAGTTCTTCACCGTCAGCGATCCGGCCCGGGCCCTGGAGTCCATGAGGGACGGGGTCATGATGTGGCAGGGCACCCCCGCGGGCTCGACCGTCGGTGGTGGCATGTTAGACTTCTCCGGAGCAGAGGTGACCAGTCTGCTGGAAACCTACCGGGGTGTGGAGATCTCCCAGGTCACCGTTCCCGTCACCGTCCCCGAGGGGATGCCTCCCATGGCGGCGCCGATGATCCAGGCGATTTACGGCGAGCAGTTCGTCTATCAGTACGGCGCCGTGGGTAACACTATCATCTTGTCTCTGGGGACGCGGGCAAATGAACTCATCAAGAAGGGCATAGACGGCCTGAAGGATGGCGCCACGGGTCTGGGCCAGGGTCCGGCGTACCAGTCGGCGACGGCTGGTCTGCCCAAGAGCCGAAGCCTTACGAGTTACTTCTCGCTGGTCAAAGCCGTACAGGCCGGGTTTGCTCTCATCAGCGGCTCGATGGGGGCGATGGGGGAAGGCGCTCCGCCGGTCCCCAGTCTCGACGTAGAGTCACTGGAAGGGATCACTCCGTCGGGGGTAGGTGTGGCCCTCAGTTTTGACGGCGCTCAGGCCACCCTTGACGTGTACCTCCCCCAGACGGAACTGGCCAACCTGAGCATCCTCATCCGCCAGTTGATGGGGGCCGCGTTCGGCCCGGGTGCCCCCGGACCGCCTACGCCGATGCCACCCCCCATGGAGTGACCGACTGGAGAGGACGACAGCGGGCGTGCCTGCCGGGCGGCGGGCACGCCCGCTCCTTGTGACTCGGGCGGGGCCGCAGGGCCGGCCTTGCGACCCGCACAGTGCAGGGGTAGCATACCGGTGGGGCGTTGCACTGAGAAGGAGGCGCCAGGCGTGAGCGATGATGCCGGGCTCCGGCCGGACCCACCGGCCAGACGTCCGTGGGTGGCGGTTGCCCTGGTCTTGGGGCTGGCCCTCGGGGTGCGCCTGGGCTACGTGCTCACCCTGGAGGAGGCGCTGGTTTGGGACGACGCCCGTCATTACGACCGCATCGCGTGGAACTTCCTCCAGGGCGACGGCCTCGGCCTCGATGAGTACCACCGGGTGGTGCGCCCACCTCTCTACTCCCTGCTGCTGGCCGGCCTGTACCTGGTCAACTACCACCTGCACCTGACCAGTGACATCCTTCTGGTCAGACTGGCGCAGGTCCTCATCAGTTCCGCCACGGTGGCGCTGATCTGGTGGTCGGCCCGGCGACTCTTCGGCGGGCGGGCGGCGTTCTTTGCCGCGCTCCTGGCGGCCCTGTATCCGTTCTTCGTCTACTACGTCGGCGTGCTCCTGAGCGAGACTCTGGCCATCTTCCTGGTGGCGCTGGCCCTGGCGGCGGTGGTGGCCATGTGGCAGGAGAAGGCGCTGCTCTATCCGGTGGCGGCCGGTGCGACGCTGGGACTCCTGTGCCTGACCCGAAGCAGTTTCCTGCTGCTGCCGCTGCTGGTGGCCCTGGTGTGGGTGGCGGTGAGGCAGCCGCGCAGGCGAGCCGTGCTGGAGGCAGTGCTCATGCTCGTCATCTGGGCGGGGGTGCTGGTCCCCTGGGTGGCGCGCAACCACCTGGTGACCCACGGCCGCTTCGTCCCGGGCACGTTGACCGCTGGCTGGTCGCTCTACGAGGCCGCCGGTCCGGGGGCTGACGGCGGCCCCCGCATGGAGCGCATCCAGTGGCCGGACGCGGTCTGGCCCCGGGAGGCCTCCTCCCTGGACGAGTACCAGGCCGACCGCTACGTAAGCCGACTGGCCCTGGAACACGTGCGTCGGCAGCCGGTCGAGGCGGCGCGGTTGGCCGTGAAGAAGTTGGCGCGGCTGTGGAACGTGGTTCCCAACTTCGAGGGCTTCCGCTCACCGCTCTACCTGGTGGTCAGCGTTCTTGGCTACGTGCCGGTGATGGTGCTGGCCCTGATAGCGGTGGTCGCCCGCAGACACTCCTGGCGGCGCTGGCTCGTCCTGGTGGTGCCGGTGGTGTACCTGTCGGCTATCCACAGCGTCTTCGTGGGGTCGATCCGGTATCGGGTCCCGGCCATGGCGGGGCTCCTGGTGCTGGCGGGGGCGGGCGCCGCGGCGGTCCTGGGTCGCTGGTGGGGGAGGGGGTCGGGTGGCCGGCGCCGGCGCTGGTGGCTCTGGCTGCTTTTGGTCGTGGGCGTCCTGTTGGTGCTGGCGTTTGTGGGGCTCCGGGTGCTGCTTCGCCCCGAGAGTGTGGAGGCGCGGCTGCGCGACGAACTGGCTCGTCTCTGGGGGGCCCGGGTGACGGTGGGCCGGGCCCGCTTCCGACCTCTGCGCGGCGTGGAGGCCCGCCACGTCGTCCTCTACAGCGCTCAGGATCCCGAGCGGCCCATCCTGAAGGTGGAGCGCCTGAGGGCCTCGCACGAGTCGCGAAGTCTGGCCCGCGGTCGACTGGTGGTGACAGACGTGGATATCAAGGTCGGTGAACTGCTGCTGAGACGCACCTCCACGGGCTGGGACCTGCCCGAGGGACTGCTCGAGCGTCGGCCCCGGCCGGGCGCTCGGCCTCCCCGAATTTCGGTGCGTGGACTGACGTTGCGCCTCCAGGAGCAGACGCAGGACGGGTGGCGGGAGACGGAACTGGGACGGCTCAACCTGCGCGGACGCAGTCAGGCGGACGGCGCTTTCGGGCTGGACTTCAGCCTGCAGAGCGACGTGTTGGGGGAGTGGCAGGGCCAGGCGACGGTCTCCGGCGAGGGGGATAGGCTGGGGCTGTCGGCCTCCTGCGCTGAGTTCCACTTCAGCCCGGAGTCTCTGGCCGCCCTCCCGCAAGCGGTGGAGCGGGTGCTGCGGAGGTTTGCGCCCGAGGGCACCGCCAGCCTAAAGGTCTCGGCCGAGGTGCCTTTGAACGGGGAGGGTGGGAGTCAGGTGTCGGTAGAGTTCGCCGGTCCCTCGCTTGCCTATGACAAGTTCCCGTACCGCCTGCCTTGGACGCGGGGCAAGGTGCATCTGAGTGAGGGCCGGGCGACGGTGACGGAGGCCGAGGGCCGCGACGGTGAGCTCCGGGCCAGCATCACGGGCACCATCTCGCTTCCGGGCCATCCCAGGCGGGTGGCACTCAGGCTCGAGGTCACGAAAGGCCGACTCGACGAGAAGTTGCGCGACTGCCTTCCCCAGCGCTACCACGGGATCTGGAACGACCTGAGCCCTTCGGGCACGTTCAACCTGACCGGTAGGATAACTGCCGACGATAGCACGCAGGGCCGCACCGAGGTGGCGCTGGAGGCCGAGCCTCTTGGGTGCACGCTGGATTACGTTCGCTTCCCCTACCCTGTCCGACTGAAGCGTGGGACCGTGCGCTACGAGCGGGGCCGCCTGGAGGCAGTGGGCCTCGAGGGAGAAGCCCGCAGCGGAGTCCCCGTCGCCCTCTCCGGAACGGTGGAGGGCCTGGACACCCCCCGGCCGCAGCCTCACATCCTCATCGAGTCCTCCCACCTTCCCCTGGACGCGGGCCTGCGACAGGCGCTCGAACCCCGGCACCGGGAACTCTGGGACCGGCTGCAGCCGGAAGGTGAGGTCGCTGCCCGGTGTCTGATACTCAGAGCCGACGACGGTGAGGGCCCGGTTGCGGTCGAGGTGACGGCGGAGCTCCTGGGGGCGAGCATCACCGACCGGGAGTTTCCCTATCGGCTTTCCGACCTTCGTGGCAGGCTCACCTACACGGGCACCGCGCTGGTGCTTGAGGAGGTACAAGGGCGCCACGGTCCGGCCCGCGTCAGTCTCTCCGGGAAACTGCTCCCCGGCCCCCTCGCGGAAATCGAACTCCAGGTCCGGGGCGAGGGCGTGCCTCTGGACGCCGACCTCAAACAGGCGCTCCCCCCGCGGGTCCGTGAGGTCTGGTCCAAACTCGACCTCCAGGGCACTGTCGACGTCGTCTGCGAGTTCACCGGTTCCGTGGAGCGACCGAGAAAGACCATCAAGGTTACGACCCGTAAGGCCAGGGCCTGCTACCAGGGCTTTCCCTATCCGTTCGAGAACCTGAAGGGCGAACTGGAGTACAAACAGGAAGAGGACCGCCTCGAGTGGCTGCTCCGGGGAGGGAAGGAGTCAATCGTCCTCTCGACCGACGGCCGCATCGACAACCTCTCCGGCCAGCCGACCGCTGAGTGGGGCGTCAAGGCCGAAGGCCTGCTGGTGGATGACGTCCTGCTCCGTGCCATCGAGCAGCAGCCCCTGGTCCGCCGACTGTGGCAGTACCTGGAGGTGAAGCCGGGACCCGCGGGCGATCTGGCTTGCTCCCTGACTTACCGAGAGGGCAGGACGGTGGTGGAGCGGGTGGAAGTGGAACTCAAGAAGGCCAGGGTCCGCTTCGGGCCGATTCCCTATCCCTTCGATGAGGTGACCGGGATCGTCATCTACGAGCCCGGGTTCATCGGACTGAAGGGCCTGCGGGGCCAGCGGGCGGGGGGATGGCTGGAAGTAGTCGTCGGGTTGATCAGCAACCCCGAAGGCGAACCCTCCTTCCAACTCGGCTGCCGACTCCAGGACCTGCCTGTGGACGAGGCCCTTCGCCAGGTGCTCCCCGCCGGCCACCAGGACCTGTGGGATCAGCTCGACCCCTTCGGCCACCTCAGTTCCCCCGAGGAGGTGCGCAAGTATGAGCCGGAGGACGACTGGCCGAGCGGCCCCCCGAGCGCCTGGGGCCACCTGAAGTTCCCCAACTTCCCCGAGGGCGTGTTCATGGTCTCGGGCGGCCCCACCGGCCCCCGGCAGCGGTGGATCACCTACAGTGGAGAGCTGGAACTCCGGGACGTCGGGTTCACCCTGGGGATGGAGTTCGAGGGGGTGACGGGCGAACTCTCCTTGGCGGGGTTGATCGAGGCGGAGGTGCCCGCTGGTGACGACGGGGGGCGGGAAGACCGGCCGCCCTACCGGGTGGTTTCCCACCGCTACGGCGGGACGGCTCGACTGGACTATATGATGGCCTCGAACAAGGAACTGAAGAACGTCACGGGGAGTTTTCGTAAAGAGGGCACCATGCTGGGCTTCTTCGATGTGAAGGCCGACATGTACGGCGGCCGACTGGAAGGCCTGCCGGAGGAGCCCGCCGCGGTGAGGTTGGAACTGGGGCCGGAGGTCAGTTACGGCTGCCGACTGCGCCTCGAGGGCGTGGATTTGGATTCCTTCGTACGTGCCACCTTCAACTACCAGGGCGAGGAGTTGGTAGGCAAACTGTCCAGTCCCGAAGATGAGTGGGTGGTGCTTCAGGGGGTGGGGGCGGACCGGCGTGACCTGGTCGGACAGGGGGTCCTGACCATCACCGAGGGGGAACTCTACCGGATGCCACTGCTGCTGCGCATCCTGAGCCTGCTCCAACTGAGCCCGCCACGGGAATCGGCATTCAGCAAGGCGGTCATCAACTACTACGTCATCGACCAAGAACTCATCATCAACGAACTGAGCCTCTGGGGCCGCGGACTCAACATCTTCGGCAGCGGCCGGGTCACCCGGACCAACCAACTCGACCTCACCCTCTACAGCGGGTTCGGTCGGGGGCAACTGCCTCACGTGCCCCTGCTCAGTGACCTGGTGGAACTGTTGGGGAAACAATTGGTGCGTCTCCGGGTCGAGGGCACCTTCGGCGAGCCCGAGGTAACCGTCGAGCCGCTGAGCCCCTTGAGTGGCCCGCTCATCAGCATCTTCCGCAGGCTGACCAAGCGGCCCTTGACAGCACCCGCCGACCACCCGTAGCCTCAACGCCGCCCGGGAATGAACCCGCGCGTCGGCGACCACGGAGATGGGAGGAGCAGAGCGTGTCCAGACGCCGGGGTGACCGACCCGCCGGGGGACCTACGCGCACCATCTTCCTGGGCGACGTCCATCTGCGGCCGGGGGAGCGGGCCAAGGAGACGGCCCTGTTGGAGTTCTTAGCGGAACTGGCTCGCCCGGGAATCAGGCTCTTCATCGTGGGGGACTTCTTTGACCTCTGGGTGGGGCCCCGCCATCACGGCCTGGGTGAATACGACGAGGTGGTGGAGCGCCTGAAGGAGGTGAGCCGGGCGGGCGCCCGACTCTACTTCCTTCCCGGCAACCGGGACTTCTATGGGGCGGAACTGCTGGCCCGGGAGATCGGGGCCCGGTTCGTTCCCGAGCCGCGGGTCTTCGAACTGGACGGCCTGCGGGTCTACGTGGCCCACGGCGACCTGCTCTGCACCCGGGACCTGCGCTACCGGGTGGGTCGAGCCCTGGTCCGCAACCGGCTGGCCCAGTGGTTCTTCCTCAACTTTCCCCTCCCGTTGAGTTTCTACCTCGCCCACGGTTACCGGACGCTGAGCCGACGCATCTTAGCGCACCGAGACGAGCGCATCGTCAGCATCGTGCCCGAGGTGGCGGAGCAGGTTTTCGCCTCGGGTGCCGATACCATCGTCGCCGGTCACGTCCACCAGGCCCGGGAGTGGGAGTTCGCACCCGAAGGGCGCGTCTGCCGACTGTTCACGCTGGGCGACTGGTCGAAAGAAGCCTCCTACCTCCAACTCAGCAACGGCACCTTCACCTTCCGCACCTTCAAGCCTATAATCGAACAGTAAGAATAACAGTGCTTCAGGGGAGTCACACCCAATGAAGCGCAGCATGCTCTTCTGGCCACTCGTCGTTTCGGCTGCGGTCTGCCTGTTGTGGGCGATGCTGTGCTTTGTGGTGATTGGTGTGCCGGTTTCGCGGGGGCCTGGCTCACCGGGGTTCTCGTCGCCGGCTCTGCGCCTGGTCGGCGCCGGCTCGAGGATCAGGCTCACCCGCAGCTTCGTTGGGTCGGTGAACGAGTTTTGGAGGCTGGCGCCCTACTGCGGTCCTTCGAAGTCACATCCCGACTGGGAGCGGAGCGCATGGGGCCCCATCGGGCTGGACATCGGTCCCAACTGGCTGCCCTCGCGTTGGGTCATCCTTTCGCCGCTGCCTTCACCGCTGCACTCGTCCTACAATGGCCCTATGCTGGAACTCTCTCCTGGTGAGGTGCTTGTCTATGTGGTGCTGCTGCCGGGCGCGCACTTTGCTCTTGCCGCCTTCGTTCTGGTTGGTGTCATCAGCGTTTTGACGCGACTCCTTCTGTGTGTCATCCGAACTGCCGATACCCGCCCTCGCACCACCGAGGAGCCTTAGAAACCCATGAAGCGCAGCATCCTCTTCTGGCCGCTGGTATTTGGCGCCGCGGTCTTCTTGCTGTGGGTTGTGTTTTGTTTTTTCGTCATAGGAGTTCCCAGTCCTGCGGCGTCACGACGTGCCGGATGCACGCTCTCCTGGTCACTGGCTGACCGAGTGCTCAGCGAATCCGGGCACGCTAAACTCATGTGGTTCGTCGTAGGTTCGGTCAACGACCTTTGGAGGGTGGCGCCCTACTGCCGAGTCCCTAAGTGGGGCCCCGACTGGGACCGCTTTCCTGGTGCCTTGGAGATATGCATTTGGCTTTGGTCCCCCAGGCAGGGCGGTAGGTTCCACATGGTGGGCGTCGGGCCGCTGGCGGCCCAAGGCACCTATTCAGACACCAGTTTCCCCTCTCCGGTAGTTCCACTCTCGTCAGGTGAGGTGCTCACCTACGTTGTCCTTGTACCGGGCGCGCACTTTGCTTTGGTGGCGTTTCTCCTGGCCCTGGTCGTGAGCGCAGCGACGAGGTTGCTCTTCAACGCGATTGGGCTCCCGGAGGACGCTTCGGGGGAGAATGGTAAGGAGTAGCAGCCAGCCATGAAGCGGAGCATCCTCTTCTGGCCAATGCTGGGCGCTGCTGCGGTTTTTGTGCTGTGGGTTGGGTTCTGCTTTTTCGTGGTCGGTTTGG
>CBDVDV010000019.1:0-29839 GCA_965372835.1 uncultured bacterium
GGTAACGCGCTGCCCACGCTCATCGGCTTTCGCTCCCGGCTGGACCGGGAGTTTTTCGAGCAGTTCATCACCGTGAGCGGCATCGGACCCAAGGCCGCGGTGCGGGCGCTGACGCTCCCGGTGCCACAGATCGCCGAAGCCATAGAGCACGGTAGTCGACATGTGCTGGAATCCCTTCCCGGTATCGGCAGACAGCGGGCCACCGAGATCATCGCCAAACTTCAGGGCAAGGTGGCCAAGTTCGCCATGGCCCCGGTCGGCGAGGCTGTTTCCGGGCCGGTCGCCGAGGACATTGCCGAGGAGGCCCGGCTCATCCTCACCGAGCAGTTGAGGTACAGCAGCGGCGACGCCGAGCGGCTGATCCGTGAAGTCTTCGCACGCCAACCGTCCATCAAAACGATCGAGGAACTGCTCCGAGACATCTACCAGCACCGGAGCAACCGCGACCAGGAGGAATAAGTGGCCCGAGAGCGCATCGTCGGTGGCAGCGCCGAGAAGGGCGACGAGGAGGAGTTCAACTGGGCCCTCCGCCCCAGGAGCCTGGCCGAACTCATCGGCCAGAAGGCGGTGGTGGAGAAGATCTCCATCTCCCTGGAGGCGGCCCGTGGACGGGGCGAGCCCCTGGAGCACGTCCTGCTGCACGGGCCGCCCGGACTGGGCAAGACCACCCTGGCCCGCATCATCGCCCGGGAGATGGGGGTGAGCGTCCAGGCGACCTCGGGTCCGGCGCTGGAACGGCCGGGGGACCTGATGGGCATCCTCTCCAACTTGGAGGAAGGTGACGTCCTCTTCATCGACGAGGTGCACCGGCTCCCCACCGTGGTGGAGGAGTTCCTCTACCCGGCCATGGAGGAGTTCAAGATAAACTTCACCGTCGACAAGGGTGCCTTCGCCAGGATCCTTCCCTTCCAACTGAAGCGCTTCACCCTGGTGGGAGCGACGACGCGGGCAGGCTTCCTCTCGGCACCGATGCGGGAGCGCTTCGGCATCGTCCACTACCTGGACTTCTACCCCGTTGAAGAGCTGCAGGACATCGTCCTGCGCTCGGCCAAACTGCTCGAGGTGGAGGTCAAGACCGAAGGGGCGATGGAGATCGCCTCGCGTTCGCGGGGGACGCCCCGCATCGCCAATCGGCTCCTGCGCCGGGTGCGCGACTTCGCCCAGGTGAAGGCCGACGGAAGAATCACCCGCGAGGTCGCCCGCAAAGCCCTGGAGTTGGAGGGCGTGGACGAGTTGGGTCTGGACGGACTGGACCGCAAACTGCTGCGCTGCGTCATTGAGTTCTACGACGGCGGCCCCGCCGGCATCGAAGCCATCGCTGCCACGCTCAACGAAGAAAGCGACACCTTAGTGGACATGGTCGAGCCCTACCTGCTCAAGATAGGCTTCTTAGCCCGCACCGCCCGTGGCCGCCTGGTCCGTCCCCCCGCCTACAAACACCTGGGCATATCGAGCGACAAAGGCAAGGGAGAGGGTGGGCCTACGCTTTTCGAGGGCAAGAACGAATAGGGCCCCTTGTTCGGACCTTACTCTTCGGTCGTCGGTCCCAGTGACTCTGGGTCGAAGACCTCGTCCGGGATGGAGTCCGGCGTCTCCAGGTGAACGTACCAAAACTCCTCAGGCCCCTGAGGAACAAGCTCGCCAGCCTCGGTGAAGATGAAGCGCCGTCCCCGGATTTCTTTGGGATACCACTGAGCTCCGTCAGTCCGCGCATATTGCACGACAGTGCGCACTCGCAGCGAATCCTTCGGCAACCCACGTGGGAGCCTATCCACCCGCTCCGGCGGGTAATCTGGGTCTTCCTGCCAGCCCCTGAACCGCCGCTCCCGTTCCTGGCGCTCAACGATGTGGTCACGCTCTGGGTTGATGTAAACGCGCTCGCTGCGAGCCTCCCGGACGCGCACCACCTTGCCGTCGAGAAGGCGATGGAGGTTGAATTGATCTTTGTGTTCCAAGCAGATCAGTTCCGAGTGGGCATCGGTTGAAGGACGCAGGTGCCAATAGGGAGCCCTGACCCCAAGCGGCGGCGGCCAAGCAAGACCCTCCAGGTGCGTAGGGGCACGGAGTATTTGGGACTCGCGAACCGCTGTTACCTCCTCCGACCTACCTCCCCATCCGCCGCGCGCGTAGCTTCGTGTGCCGTCGTAAAGCTTGGCCCAGAAGAACCGCGCAGGTGTCAGCCAGGCCTTGATGGCCGCTGGGTCGTCGGGGCGGGGTTGGACACGCCCCTCCTCATCCAACACAGCAGCCTCTCCCAGAGCCAGGTGTTCATAGCAGTCCAGCCGCGTGCGGTCGTGATCCTTTCGGAGATGGAAGAGAAACGTTTCAATGTCACCTTCTTCGTCTCGGTAGCGGCTGTGCACATAGATCAGGGCATCGTAAGTGGGCCCGAATCGCTGACGGTGCCAGTCGACCTTGTCCAGCACTTGGAGGACTTCAGGAGGAGCCAGCCTTTCGACCACCTTGGCCGTTCTCGGTACACCCAAATCGTAAATACCGGTGGGCCCGGAGGGTGGGTAGTCCACGATCCCACTGGCCTCCAGCACCACCTGGCCGTTCCTCCAACCGATTGTGCTGACCTCGATGGGCAGGTGCGTTGACGAGTCGCAAACCACCACGAACCGCTGTTTGTCCACACCGCGAACGTACGCTTTGGTCTCATCAGCCCTCTCGAAGGTCAACACCTCCACGCTCCGCCCCTCACGTTCTTCGCGCACTTGCTCAATGAGGGCCCAATCCACGAGTGGCGCGAGCCCAAGGATCCACGTAAACCCCTCCATCGGCGAACGCACCTGGTCGTAAGGCCTCTCAGGACGATAGCGAACAGTTACAGTGTCGGTCTTTGGATCGTAGCGGTAGGTTCGTTCCTCACTTGCATCGCTGAACGACACCCCACCGTCTTTGGCGCGTTGAGCCTCGCGCATTGGATTGAAGCCGTACCAGATTTCTCCCTCTTGCTCTTCCGGAGACGTTTGCCCGGCTCTGAGTCTCCGCAAGTGGCCAGTAAACCTGACCCAGGGCACCTGCTCCAGCGCTCGTTGGATATCAGCCAGGGCCACCTGTGCGGTGCTCCGAGGCATGACCAGCACAGCCAAGGTGACACAGACAGCAGCAGCAGTCAACGACGGCGCTAACCATCGGAGTAACGGGCGGAAGCGTCTCCGAGCAGGCCGGTCGACAGGAATCATCTCCCTGCGCAGCCTTTCCAACAGAGCCTCGTGCGCTTTGCTGAGTTCCACCTCGGTGATGGCCCTGCCGGCGACGCGATCTGAGACGGCTACCACCTCCCGCAATCGGGTCACCGCAGCCTGGCACTGGGCGCAGGTGCGAAGGTGATCCTCGACAGGCGCTTCGAGTGGGGTCTGCGACCTCTCCGATTCGCCGGTCAACTCGCCCAGGACAAAAGCCGCCAGTCGCGTCTCATCGGGATGCTCGGGCATCAGTTCCCCTCCTTCCCGGACAAGTGGTCTTTCAAGAGTCTGGACAGTCGCACCGCAGCGCGATGGACGTAGACGCGCGCGGTCTCTTGGGAGCAATCGAGGGCCTGAGCTACGTCGGCATAGGCCAGGCCTTCCAGCCTACGCAGTGCAAAGGCGAGGGCCTCTCGCTCAGGGAGCTGGGCCAACGAGCGCTGGAAATGCTCCTCCAGTTCTCTCAACTGGGCATGGTCTTGAGGCCCGCGGCTTTGGTCTCTCACTTGCATCATGTCAGTGGTCATCTCGGGCTGACGCTTCTTTATCCGGCGCATGCACTCCCGCACCGTCGTTCGATACAGGTACGAGGACAGTGAAGCGGGTCGGGAGGAGTTCGTCCACACCCGCCACAGCGCCAGAAAGACTTCCTGGTACACATCTTCAGCGTCGCCTGGCTTTCCCAAAAGCCTCCTGGCCAGACCCAGCACCATCCTGCCCTGGGAGGCCACGACCTCAGTGAACTCCAGACCTTCCTCCGCCGAACGTGCATCAAACGCCATGGGGGCCCTTCCTGGCTGCGCCTCTCTATCTCATTAGAGGCCCCAACCCCGACTCTGTTAACAAAGAAACCGTGGATTCTTCCCCCGGCCTAAGGCAAGCGCCACGTCGTATTATCTTGCGGTCGGCGCACGCCCGTGCTATACATCCTGTCTCGGAGCAAGGAGAAACAACAGGCGAAAGTCCTTGAGGTACCGACGAGCAGACTATGGCAAGACAGTTGAAGGTTGCGGTGCTGGGGTGTGGGTCGATTGCCCAGCACTGTCACCTCCCTGGCTACGCCAAGAACAGATACGCCGACATCGTCGCTGTAGCCGATCCGGTGAAAGCTCGGCTGCGCGAGGTGAAGAAACAGTTCCCCATCGGACGCACCTACACCGACTGGAAGAAACTGCTCGCCACCGAGGACCTTGATGCGGTCAGCATCTGCACCCCCAACTACCTCCACCCACGGATGGCCCTGGCCGCGCTCAAGCGCCGTCTCCACGTCCTTTGCGAGAAGCCCATGACCATCACCGTCGAGGACGCGCGGAAGGTCCGCCAGGCAGCCAAGCGGGCCAAGACGGTCTTCATGGTGGGCTTCACCCACCGCTTCCTCAAAGGCAATATCCGGGCCAAGAAACTGCTCGATGCCGGAGCCATCGGTGAGCCCTTCATGCTCCGGGTGCGCTTCGCCCACGGCGGGCCTTACCCCGGCTGGGCCAAGGGGCCGTGGTTCTACTCACCCAGGGAGGCGGGCGGCGGGGCCCTCCTCGACATGGGCATCCACGCCATGGACCTGGCCCGGTTCTACATCGGCGAGGTGGCCACGGTCGCAGCAGAACTCAAGACCCTGCGCAAGAAGATCCGGGTCGATGACAACGCCCTGCTCATCATGACCTTCAAAGGCAAGAAGGCTCTGGGCTACATCGAGGTGGGCTGGACCAGCCGACCGGGCTTCACCGGGGCCGAGATCTACGGCGACGAGGGCACCATCTACGTCGATTACATCGAGGGTCTGAAGGTGCTCCGGGGACGAACCCTCCCCTCGGGCAAGGTGGAAGTACGCTGGCAGCGCCCCAAACTGACCGTCACCGAGGGCGGCTGGGCTATCGAAGTGGACCACTTCATCGACTGTATCCGCAAGGGCAAGGAACCCAAAGCAGGCGCAGAGGATGGCTACCAAGCCGTGCGCATCGCCGCCGCCGCCTACGAATCGGCGAAGAAGGGAACGCGCGTCAAACTCTGAGGCGCACCGATAGCGCCGTAACTGCGAGGCGAGTCAAAGAAAGGAAGGGGCTCTCATGCGACTGGGATTGAGTCAGTGGAGTGTCAGGCAGTGGTTCCGCGCGGGTGAGATGGACTTAGCGGGCTTCCTCAAGTACGCCAAGGACCTGGGCTGCGAAGGCGTGGAACTGTTAGACATGTTCTGGAAGGACGAGGAGGAGAAACGCCGGGCGCCCGAACTCCTGGCCGAAGCGGGTCTGGTGCACAGTTCCTACTCGCTCTCCAACGACTTCGCCCATGACGACCCGGCCAAGCGTCAGGAGCAGATCGACTACATGCGTGCCGGCATCGACGACGTGGTCATCTTGGGAGCCAATATCTCCCGCATCTTCGGAGGCAGCCCCAAGGAGGGGATGAGTTACGAGAAGGCCCGCGACTACATCGTCGAGGGCATCAAGGCCTCCGCTGAGTATGCGGCCAGCAAAGGCGTGGTGCTGGCCCTGGAGAACCACGGCCGGCTCTGTGGCCAGGCCGACCAGGTGCTCGACCTCATCGCCGCCGTGGGCTCCGACCACTTCCGGGCCAACCCCGACCTGGCTAACTTCACCGGCGTCGGCGACGATCCCGTGGAAGCCACCAAGAAGGTCGCTGCCTACACCGTCCACGTCCACGGCAAGGACATCCTCGTCGTTCCGCCCGACCAGGTCGCCGAGGGCGAGCGGACGCGCTCCGACGGTACCGCCCTGCGGGGCTGTGCCCTTGGTGAAGGAAGCGTGGACCTGCCCGGCTGCCTGGACGCGCTGCGGCAGGCGGGCTTCGCCGGTTTCCTCTCGGTGGAGTACGAGGGCCGGGAAGACGCCAAGACGGGCGTACCCAAGAGTGTCGACTACGTGAGAAAACTGCTTGGCCGCTGAGCCAGGCATCTGCAGGCTGCGATGACGAGTTCTTCTGCATCAGAGAAGCGCCCCCGTCGGCTGGAGGCTTGGCGGTTCTACGACGAGCGGGCAGCCGGTTACCGCCCGACGGTGACGCCCGAGGGCAAGTTCGTCCTGGACCGCTGGGAGATGAGTGCGGCGCAGTTCTTCACCGGGGCGCTGCGTGGAGCGGAGTCGGTGGTCGACGTGGGGTGTGGCGCCGGGTTCCCCTCGCTCCTCATCGCCTCTGAGGTCGGGCACATCAGCGCCACCGACGTGTCACTCAACATGGTGGCGGTCGCCGCTGAACGGGCCAGGGTCCTCGACTGTGATAACATCACTTTCTGCATCTCCTTTGGTCAGCGGCTCCCCTTCCGGGCCGGGCTTTTCGATGGGGCCATCCTGTGCGCTAGCCTCCAAAGCACGGTCGAGCCCGAAGCCATGGTGGATGAGGTGAGACGCATCCTGGCCCCAGGCGCGCGGCTCGCCTGCCTGGAGCGCAACTGGCAGGGGGAAACCAGCCGACCGACGGGCCCCCCCGTGCTCAAACGGTTCTACTTAGCTCACGGCGAGCCCTTCTACCAGTTCTCCGAACGGCTCCCGGCTCCAGGACGGGAGCGAAACTACCGTTACCGCATCGACCCCGAAAGCGACTTAGGCCAGCAACTACTGGCCAATGCCCAACTGCGCGACCAACACACCCTGACCACCGACCTGGAGCCGAACGGCCTCCCGCCCGAGTGCGTCACCGCGGCGTGGTTCGACGAGACCTCCGGGCATACTCCCGAAGCACTGACCCAACTCTTCGAAAACGCCGGCTTCACTGACATCCACCTGGACATCGAAGCCCTCTGGCGCCGGGAGGAACAGATGCTGCTCACCTGCCGACTTCCAGAATGAGGCCGCTGACACAGACAGAAAGACGCAAGCATGGGACAGTTGACAGGTAGGTTGCGGGTGCTGAGTGATGAGGAGATGGCGCGCATCCATCGCGGGGCGCTGCGCATCCTGGCGAAGGTGGGGATGTGGATCGACTGCGAGGAGGCGCTCACCTCCCTCGCCGCCCTGGGCTGCCAAGTCCACCAAGAGACCAAGCGCGTCCGCTTCCCCGAGAACGTGGTCCAGGAGTGTGTGGAGCGGATGCGCCGACAGTACGCCTCCCGCACCGAGCCCGTCGAGATGCCCTACCGCTACGCCAAGGTCGCCTTTACCAGTCAGCCTTTGGGCATCCGGAAAGATTTCACCGTGAGCGCCGGGGGCTTCCCTCCCTTCATCTACGACCTTGAGGGCGTCCGCCGACGGGCCACACTCGACGACGTTCGCGACTCCCTGCGCTTAGCCGATGCCCTGGAGGAGATCGACTTCGTAGGGCTTCCCTGCAGCGCTCAGGAAACCCCCCACCAACTCCGCCCCGTGCTGATGACGGCTGAGTTGGTGAAACACACGCCCAAGGTAGGCGGCATCGAGGCCTGGACGGTGGACGACGTGGAGGCCATCTACGAGATGGCGGTGGTGGTGCGGGGCTCCGAGGAGGAACTGCACCGGCGGCCCGTTCTTGTGGGCTACTCCGAGGCTCGTTCTCCCCTGTGCCTGGACCGAAACATGGCCGAGATGTTCATCGCCTACATCAAGAAAGGACTCCCCCAGACACTCGACACCATGCCCGTGGCCGGCACCACCGCCCCCGCCACCATCGCCGGGACTCTGGCCCTGGGCTTCGCCGAGAGCCTGGCCGGGCTGGCGCTGGCCTATAGCATTGATCCCGACGCCTGCGTCCGCGTCGACGTGACCCCAGCGCTGGCCGACATGCGCACGGGCCTCTCGCCAATGGCCGGGCCCGATAGGCTGATCATGCTGGTCGGCGCGGCTCAGATGCTGAGCGAGTATTACGGCTGCCTCGGCGGAGTCCACGGCGGCAAAACGGATGCCTGTCTCCCCGGCGAGCAAGCGGGCATGGAAAAGGCGGTGTCACTGCTCCTTCCCGTCCTGGCCGGAGCCCCGGCAGTGGGCACCGTCGGCCAACTGGAGAACCTGCTAACCTTCTCCCCACTGCAACTGGTCATTGATGCCGAGATCGCTCGCTTCATCCGCCGTATTGTCGAGGGCTTCCAGGTGACCGAGGAGACGCTGGCCCTGGACGTCATCAGCGAAGTCGGTCCCGGTGGAACCTTCATCGACCATCCGCACACCGCAACCGTCTTTCGCCGGGAGTTCTTTCTGTCCGACCTTCTCGAACGGTCGAACTGGGAGGGGTTTTTGCAGCAGGAACTCAGAGGCGTGGAGGAACGGGCCCGGCAAAAGGCCCGGCGACTGCTCGCCGAGCACTATCCCGATCCGCTCTCGTCCGATCAGAAGAGGGAGATCGACCGCATCGTCAAGCATTTCACCGAGCGCCTGCGCGGCTGAGCCCCCCCGGCAGCCCTGCTCACTGCCGGCGAAGGATTTGCGCGGAACCCCGCAGCCCAGTGGTTCGTTTAAAGGGGTGAAGGCAGGCGGACCCAACCGGGGAGTCCGCTTCGCTCACGATGAGTGGGATGGTTTGGGGAAGGAGCGTAGACCATGGGGAGAAAGCTGGGTTTGGTTGCGCTGGTGAGTCTGGTGCTGTTGGTCGTGGCAGCCCCTTCGCTGTGGGCTCAGCCCCGCGCCGGTGGGGAACGGGAGCCCGGCGAACGCCGGCCCGGGCCGAGGGTCCAGCGCACGCGGCTTCAGGCCGAGATCCAGGAACTGCTGGCAAAGGCTGATCGGCTGGAAGCCGAGGGCAACTTCGAAGAAGCGAAAGAACTCCGGGAGAAGGCCGAAGGGCTCAAGCGCGAGATACGGGAACGTATGGAGGCCCGACGGGGCGAAGGCCGAGGGGAACAAGCACCGGCCCGGCTGCGCCAGCAGGCTGAGGAGTTGGAGGCCGAGGGCAAGCTCGACGCTGCCCACAGACTCCGCGAGCAGGCCGAGCGCATCGAGCAGTTCACGCAGAGGGGGCGGGAGCAGTTCCAGCGGGGGCAGGAACTGCGCGAAAGAATTCGTGACCTCGACGCTGAGGCTCGTCGGCTCCGGGCCCAGGGCAAGGAAGACGCCGCCGACCAGGCCGCTGAGAAAGCCGAGCGGTTGGAGCGCGAACTGCGGGAACTGAGGGCCCAGCGAGGAGAGGTCGCTCAGGGCTTGGGTGAGCGTGCCCGTTCCCGGGTCGGGCGGATGAAAGAGCGGGCAGCGGATTTGAAGGCCGCGGGCAAGGTTGATGAGGCCGAACGGCTTCTCCAAGCCGCTCAGCGCCTGGAACAGCAGTTAGAGCGAGGTCGTCCAGGTCCGGGGCTCCGAAGGCGTGAAGGCGAGCGGCCGGGACGCCGTCCTGCCCCTGCGGGAGCGCCGGCACAAGTGGAGGAGTTACAGGGGCAGTTGCGTGAGGTGCGCGGTGAACTCCGGGAACTGCGCCAGCAGGTCCGCGAACTCCGTGAACTGATCCTCGAACTGCGGAAGTCCCTGGACCGCTGAACCCCACCGGGGAAGTCGGCAACTACCTCCAGGCAGTTGCTGCCCAACTATCGACCCGGACCGGTCCTTCCGGGGATTGGTCCGGGTCGTTTTCTTCTCCCCGGCCCCAGCTCCACACGAGAGAAAGCACTTGACTTGTGTGGGGCCCCGCCGTAGGCTCCGTCTCGGTAAGGCTTCAGTTGGAATGCTCGAGGGGGGCCACGTCATTATGGAGCAAACCGAAATGAGCGAAAGAGATGAGCCCGTCCGCTCAGCCGCAGCCCCGCGTATCGGAGAGATCCTCGTCGGCCGGGGCTACCTGACGGAGGAACAGTTGCAGAAGGCTCTCTCCTTGCAGGAAGAACTCCACCAACAGGGGGCCCGTAGCACTCTGGGTGAGATCTGCGTAGAAGAGGGCTGGTGTGAGATGCGCCACATCGCCGAGGCAATGCGCATTCAACAGGAGAGGGTCTTCAGGGCGACCGCCCTGGGACAGGTGCTCATCGACATGGGGGCCCTCACCCTGGAGCAACTCGAGGAGGCTCTGGCCCAACAGGAGGACGCATCTACATCGCTGGCGCCCTTCCTGGTGAAGCGGGGCTACTGTACCGAGCAGCAAATTCAGACTGCCACCGAACTCCAACAGATTCGGCGGGCCGCGGCCGCCCGCCGACAGACCTTCTCCGTGTATAATCCCTTCAACATCATGGAAGTGCTGGTTGACGAACTGCTGGACGCGGTCATCGCCGAACAGCAGGGCTGCACCTGCGAGGTGTGTCGGTCGAACGTGTTCGCGCTGACGCTGAACACCCTGCCTACTCGCTACGTCAGCGATCACAGCCGAGTGGTCATGGTGGGCCAGCGCACCCGCGATGAGTATGGCAGTCTTATCCGCCGCAAGATTGCCGAAGCCGTGGACCAGGTCAAGAAGCATCCCCGTTCCGCGTGCCGACGAGCGAACCAGCGCCGATAGGGGAGCGGGGCTCGAGGGCTGAGACCGCGTCGGCCATTCCGAACGAAATAGTTGCCTCCCGCTCCCGCTGCACCTACACTACGCTTCCGGTGATGGGAACGCATCCGCGCCGGCAAGTGCTCTGCGAGGAGGCGCAGCAACGAATGGCCAAGCGGATTTATGTGGCCGCTACCAGGCAAAACCAAGGCAAGACCACCACCTGCCTGGGTCTGATCCTCTCCCTGGAGCGGCGCCTCGGTGAGGTGGGCTTCATCAAGCCCGTAGGCCAGCGGTACGTCCAGTGGGAGGGGCAGCAGGTCGATGAGGACTCGCTGCTCATCGCCGAGGTCTGTCACATCGACTGTCATCTCAAGGACATGAGTCCCATCGCCATCGACCGCTACTTCACCCGCGAGTACATCGACAGCGGCAGCACCCACGACCTGGAGGAGCAGGTCCTCGGCAGTTTCGGGCGGGTAGCCCAGGGCAAGGAGTTCGTCATCATTGAGGGCACGGGGCACGCCGGCGTGGGCAGCGTGCTGGACATGTCCAACGCCCGGGTTGCTCAGTTGCTCCAGAGCAAGGTGCTCATCGTCACCGTCGGCGGCATCGGCCGGCCCATTGACGAAATCCTGCTGAACGCCGCCCTGTTCGAACTCCACGACGTGGAGATCGCGGGGGTGCTCCTGAACAAGGTGCTCCCGGAGAAGTTGGACATGGTGGAGCACTATGCCCGCAAGGCGCTGAGCAAGAAAGGCATCGACCTCTTCGGGGTCGTGCCTTATCAGCCCCTGCTGGCCGGCCCCAGTCTCAGGCAGATCCTGGAGGATGTCGGTGGAGAACTCCTGAACGGTGAAGAGCGGCTGGACGTCACCGTCACCCGCACGGTGGTTGGGGCCATGAGCCCACACCGAGCCCTTCAGTACATGGCGCGGGACGTCCTCCTCATCACCCCCGGCGACCGGGAGGACCTGATCCTGGCCGCCCTTTCTTCCTACGTGGTCGGCGTGGAGGATGGAACAGACGTCAGCGGCATCGTGCTCACCGGCGGCATCGAGCCCCACCGCAACATCCTCAGACTTATCCGCCGAACCCCGGTCCCCGTCATACTGGTCAGCGAAGACACCTACGCCGCCGCCACCCGCATCCGCGACTTAGTGGTCAAGATCCGTCCCGACGACACCACCAAGATTGCCCTGGCTCGTCGGCTCATCAACAACTACGTGGACGTGGAAGGCTTGTTGGCCAAACTGTGAACGGACCCGGCCGGGGACGGACAGCCCGGAAAGGTGGTATCGTGAGCGAGAACCAGCGTGACCAGGAGTTGGAAGGGCTCAAGGAAAAGATTCGCGCTCAGGTACAAGAGCACTGCCAGAGGACCGGCTATCGCCTCCACCCCGACCGCCGAACCCTGGACAGGCTCATAACCGCCCTGGCCCGCCGGGCCCGCCGGTTCGGCGAGCCCTACTGCCCCTGCCGGGTGATGACGGGCGACCCGGAGCAGGACAAAGATATCATCTGCCCCTGCATCTATCACGAAGAGGAGATCGCCACCGACGGCATCTGCCACTGCCTCCTCTTCTGCTCCCCCGAATACGAAGCCGCGCACCGGGAAGACGAGCAAAGTCGGTAGGGGCGGACGGTTCGACGTTCGTCCGTCACACCGGGCAGCGCCGTCTCCTCCGGAGTTACGTCAGGCCGGCGGTCACGAGATTCCGGGTCGACGGCTCGACGTCCTCTGCACGCATCAGGCTCTCCCCGACCAGCATTGCGTCCACCCCTGCAGCGGCCAACCGAGCTACGTCCTGGGGAGTAACGATGCCGCTCTCGGCCACCGTCAGGACACCGGCAGGCACCTCAGGAGCCAACGCCTCGGTCACGGCGAGATTCACTTCAAAGGTGCGCAGGTCGCGGTTGTTGATGCCGATGATGTCGGCTCCGCCCGCCAAGGCTCGCCCCAACTCAGCCTGGTTGTGCACCTCAACCAGAGCCGCCATTCCCAACTCGGACGCCAACCGGCGGAACCCCCGCTCCTCATCGTCGCTCAGCGCGGCGGCGATGAGGAGCACGGCATCGGCCCCGTGAGAACGGGCTTCATATACTTGGTAGGCGGTGAGGAAGAAGTCCTTGGCCAGGATGGGCAGGTCTGTCGCGTTCCGCGCTGCCTCCAAGTAGTTCGGGCTCCCTTGGAAAAAGTCAGGCTCGGTAAGGACACTCAGCGCCCGGGCTCCGCCCCGCTGGCAAGCGCGGGCAAGGGCGGGCACGTCGAAGTCGGCGCGGATGAGCCCCTTGCTGGGCGAGGCTTTCTTGAGTTCGGCGATGAGGCTGACCTCCCCCGCCCTCGCCAGCGCCTCCCTGAAGGGACGCACCGGCCCGGCTCCCCCGGCACGCTCCTTGAGCACGTCGATGGGGACCACCCCTTGCCGGGCTGCCACCCGGCTCCGCACTTGCCGACATATTCTTTCCAAGATTTCCATGCCACTCTCCGGAGACCGTTAAGACGCCGACCGGCGGGCGCTCGGACTGCATCGTATCCCCCTCCCCCGGGGCGGTCAAGAGAACCGGGACGAAGCACTCTCATAGGAGTCCGGATGGGGTTGTTGCCTCCAGCCCAAAGCGGGGTAAGATACGCAGTCGTAGGACGGTGCAGGTGGGGTCTGCGACCTCTCCGATTCTCACTCAATCGGCCGACAGAGCGAGGGTAGTTACGATGGAAACACTTACGGTTCGCACATCGCGACGTGTGGAACTCATCGACGTCACCAGTCAGGTCGCCGAGGTGGCACAGGGAAGTGGGGTGGACGAGGGGTTCTGCCTGGTCTACGTCCCACACACCACCGCCGCCGTCACCATCAACGAAAACGCCGACCCCTCCGTCGGCCGAGACCTCCTCATGAAACTGAACCAACTCGTCCCCCCTGACGACGCCTACACCCACAGCGAGGGCAACTCCGACGCCCACGTCAAAAGCACCCTGGTGGGTTGCTCGGAGGTCATTCCCGTCCGCGACGGCCAGTTGGTGCTGGGCACCTGGCAGGGCATCTATTTCTGCGAGTTCGACGGTCCCCGTCAGCGCCAACTTATGGTGGTGGTGAAGTGAGCAATCCATGCTCCCCTGCCGAGCCACAGCCAGGCTTCGGGGTCAAGTCTCGGGAGGGCACGTGGGCGCGGAGACAACTCCTGGGCCTGGCGGTCACCTTCTTCTTCCTCTTCCTCGGCGCCGGTGCCTTCCAGCAGTTCCTTACCGACGCGCTGGGAGGCCGGGCAGACGCGAAGGTACTTCGTAGCGTTTTGCTGGCCGTACTGTACGGGTCTTTCCTGTTCTGGCGCATCGGCGTAGCCTGGACCAGCCGATGGCTCGGCGAGTGGCAGTCAATACTGGCGGGTGCCCTCCTCTACGCGCTGCTCCCGACCCTTATCCTCGTGGGCGCGCCGACCTGGCTCCTCATCGCAGGAGCTGCAGCCTGGGGCTGGGGGGCTGCGTCGCTCTGGGTCTCCAGTGGGACCCGGGTCCTGCATCTCTCCGGGGCAGCTCACTATGGTCGGGCCACGTCGGTGATTTATGTGGGCACGCTGAGTGGCCTCGCCCTGGGGCTTGTTGTGCAATCATTTCTGGCTGGGCGATGGGGCCAGGGCGCTGTGACCTTCTGGGCCGCAGCAGTTACGGTGCTGGGCGCTGCGGTGGCCGCCACGCTCTGGCGGGGCCACGCCCCCCAGGAACGGCCAACCTGGCGGGCGTACCGAGCCCTCTTTCTTGACCGCCAAATCCTCCTGGCGGGGGTGATGCTCTTTGCCTCGGCGCTCACCTACCCGGTGCTCCTTTCCACCTTCAGGGACGAGGTGGTGAGCCACAGTTCGGTGGGCGCACTGGGGCTGGTGGTGGTGTGGTTTCATGTGGCCAAGGCCGTGCTCAGTTACGCCGGCGGATGGGCGAGCGACCACTGGGGTCGGGGATGGACATTGGCAGTCGGCTTCCTGGGGGGCGCTGCGGGTCTGGTGCTGGCCGGGTTACTGAGGCAGACGGCCGGGCTGGCGCTCGCCGCGTTCTGCCTGGGCATCCCTTCGGGGATGGTGCCGGTCGTGGCGACGGCTCTGGTGGGCGACCGGGTCAAAGGACCGAGGCGGATGATGGCCCTGGGGAGTCTCTTCGCCTGGCGAGACGCTGCCGTCGTCGTCGGGCTTATCACCGGCGAACTCCTCCGCCGGAGCCTGAACCTGACCGGCTCGTACCTGATACTGGCCCTGGTGCTGGTGGCGTTCGCCGCCGCCGGTTGGCGCCTAAGTGGCACACGCTCAGAGGACCCCGCACAGTCAGCCGTCAGCGGGTCCTCGGGCAGACGGGAAGGATGAGGGTGTGTTGACAGTTGAGGCATGGGTGCTGAGTTTGCTCGCCGTGGGCATCGCCCTGCTCGTGGTCTTCGCCTGCTCACGGGCCTTCCGCCGAAGACTCCTTGCCGGAGAGGGCGTTTCGACCACCTGGGTTACTGGCAGTGACGTTGGCCTCGTCCTGGGGCTGTTCCTGATCGAGTTGGGAATATTCGCAGCCCTAGCCTACGCAGCGCGCCAGCAGGTGGCTGGAACGGGGTGGAGAGCAACCGGGTTGCGGAAACTGGTGCTGGGCATTTCGCCAACGGTGCTGGCGGCCGTCGCCATCTGTGTGCTGGCCCGGCTCAGGGGCCGGACACCCGAGCAGGCCCTTGGCCTGGCTTCGTCCGAGTCCACGAGAGACGCGGGGTGCGGCCTGGTCGCGTACCTCGCGGCCTATCCCGCGGTGCTGGCGGTCATTGCCCTCTGGGCGCGACTGTTTCACGAGTTCGATGTCACGATACAGCCCCAAGAGGTCACGAGGACCTTGCTGACCCCGCAGGCGTGGCCCGAGGCCGCGGCCTCGGTGGGCATCGCGGTGCTGGTGGCTCCGCTCCTGGAGGAGATGGTGTTCAGGGGGTTCCTGCTCCCCGCGGTGAGCCGACGCACGGGCCCTGCGGGGGCCATACTCCTGACGGCGGCACTTTTCGGCCTCGCCCACGGCCCGTTATTCTATGCTGGCCCCACGTTTGCTCTGGGGGTTCTGCTGGGCTGGCTCTACTGGCGCACAGGTCGGTTGTGGGTAGCGGTGGGCTGTCACGGCGCACACAACGCCGTGACCCTGGTCACTGCCTGGTTGGCCTTCGGATGAGGGCGGCGGGAAAGGGGTTGCAGCCTCGGTAGGCAGCCGTATAATAGGGCCAGATTTCTGCGTGCCCTTCACTCAAGCGAGGTGAGTCTCAAGCGCCGATGAAACCCGAAGAACAATTGGACCGGCTCCGACACACCACCGTCAGTATTGTCACCGAGCAAGAACTCCTCAGCAAACTGCGACGGTCCCCGCCGGCCGGCGGGGGGGAGCCTCTGCGGGTGAAACTGGGCATGGACCCGACCGCGCCCGACCTCCACCTGGGTCACGCGGTGGTACTCCGCAAACTCCGACAGTTTCAGGACTTGGGACACCAGGCGGTGCTCATCGTCGGCGACTATACGGGGCTGGTGGGCGACCCTTCAGGACAGAAAAAGGCCCGTCCGCAACTCACCTACGAGGAGATCGACGAGAACGCCCGCACTTACTTCGAGCAGGCGGGCAAGATCCTCGACCTGGATCGTCTGGAGATCGTCCGCAATGGCGATTGGTTCAAGAAACTCACCTTCAAGGAGGTGCTCGAACTGGCCGGCAAGATGACCGTGGCCCGGATGCTGGAGCGGGACGACTTCTCCCAGCGCTACAAGACCGGCGACCCCATCGGCATCCACGAGTTCCTCTACTGCCTGATGCAGGGTTACGACTCGGTCATGGTCCGGGCCGACGTCGAACTGGGTGGCACCGACCAGACCTTCAACCTGCTGGTGGGCCGGGACCTTCAGCGGGACCGGGGGATGGAGCCCCAGGTTGCCCTGACCCTCCCGCTCCTGGTGGGGACCGACGGCGAAGCCAAAATGAGCAAGACCTACGGCAACTCGATCGGCATCACCGAGCCGCCGCGGGAGATGTTCGGCAAGGTGATGAGCATCCCCGACCGTCGGATGTCTTCGTATTTCGAACTCTGCACCGACCTCGACCAAAGCGAGATCGACCGACTGTGTTCCGATGAGGTCCACCCCAGAGACGCCAAGGAGCGCCTGGCCCGGGAAATCGTCACGCTCTATCACAGCGCCCGGGCCGCCGAGGAGGCGGCGCGGGAGTTCCGCCGGGTGTTTGCCGAAGGTGGTCTTCCCGACGACATCCCCGAGTTCACCCTCGCTGCCGGTCAACTCAAGGACGGGTCTATCTGGATAGTGGAACTCGTGGCGGCCAGCGGGGTGGCTCCAAGCAGGAGCGAAGCCCGCCGAGCCATCGCCCAGCGGGGCATTCGCGTTGACGGCGAAGTGGTGACCGATGCAAGCCTGCAACTGGAGGTAATAGACGGGATGGTCTTGCAGCATGGCAAGCGGAAGTTCGTCAGGGTGAAGGTTCCGAAGTGATGGAGGCGAGAGGGCAGGAAGGACCAGAGCAGTGATGATTGACACGCACGTGCATCTCGGTTCGAAAGCAGGCCACCTGAAAGAACTGATGGAGATGGTGCACAAACTGAAGATCGACAAGGTCTGTCTTTTCACCGCCGGGCCGGGATATTACCGCACCAGCAACGACGACGTCATGAAAGCCCACCTCGAGTACCCCGACGTTATCATCCCCTTCTACTACTTGCGCCTGGGGGTGGACGGCCCCCGGGTGGTAGAGCGGGCCCACCGTGACGGCTTCCGGGGCCTGAAACTCATCAATCCCACAAAGAACTACAACGACGAGTCTTACTTCCCCGTATGGGAGCGGTGTGAGGACCTGGGGATGATTACCGTCTTCCACACGGGCATCGTCGGGCGGAACCCTCAGCAGATTCACTTCGACATTGACAGCAGTCGAATGAAGGTCATCTACCTGGACCGTATCGCCCGCAAGTTCCAGCAGATGACCATGTTCGTCGCCCACTTAGGGAACCCGGACTACGGGGAGGCGGGCATGATGTGCCGATGGCACGCCAACCTGTACTTCGACCTCTCCGGCTCCACCCTCAAGAAGAAGCCACCCTCCTTCTTCCGGGAACTGCTCTGGTGGGAGAGACAGAAGATCCGCTACCAGGACGAACTCGGCCGGGGACCGTGGGAAAAGATCCTCTTCGGCACCGACGTCACGCCCGCCGAGATGCCCGACACGCTGAACGACTACAAGAAACTCTTCCGCGCCCTCAAACTCCCCAGGAAGTACCAGGCCGCGGTCATGGGAGGCACAGCGGCTAAACTGCTGGGACTCGTCAGATCGAAGTGACGGAGGCTGCCATGGCCAAGAAGAAAAAGAAGACCTACGGATTCGCCATTGTCGGCTGTGGGCTCATCGCCGACTTTCACGCCAAGGCCATCGATGCTCTCCCCAACGCCAAGTTGGTCATGACGGCCTCGCGCCGCGCGAAAAACGCCAAGCGTGTGGCCGAGCCCTACCAGGCAGACTGGACCACGGACTGGCGCGACGTCCTGAAACGAGACGACGTGGACATCGTCAACGTCTGCACCCCCTCGGGGGCGCACATGCCCTACGCCGTGGCTGCGGCCAGGGCTGGTAAACACGTGGTGGTGGAGAAGCCGTTGGAGATCACCCTGGCCCGCTGCGACCGCATCATCGAGGCCGCCGACGAGGCCGGGGTGAAGTTGGTGACCATCTTCCCCAGTCGCTTCGGCCACGCCGCCCAGGCCATCAAGGAAGCCATCGACCAGGGACGGCTGGGCCAGATCGTGCTGGCGGACGCCTACGTCAAATGGTACCGCAACCAGGCCTACTATGCACCGAGCCGCTGGCAAGGCACCAAGCGGTGGGATGGCGGCGGAGCCCTGATGAACCAGTCCATCCACACCATCGACCTGCTGCAGTGGTTCGTGGGTCCGGTCAAGAGTGTCATGGGCCACATCGGCAGACTCGGTCACCAGGGCATTGAGGTGGAGGACACGGCGGTCGCGGCCCTGGAGTTTCGCAACGGGGCCTTCGGTACCGTCGAAGGGACAACCGCGGCCTACAAGGGATACCCCCGGCGGGTCGAGATCTGCGGCACCAAGGGGTCGGTCTTCCTGGAAGGTGGCGACATCACGGTCTGGAACTTCACCAGGGAGCGTCGCCAGGACAAGGCCATTCGACGGAAGTTCGGCAAGAAGGAGGCCGGAGTCGGAGGCGCGAGTGACCCGGCGGCCATCAGTCACGTCGGCCACCAGCGCCAACTGAGAGACGTGCTCAAGGCTCTGGACACAGGCGCCGAGGTGCTCTGTGACGGGCGGGAAGGTCGCCTGGCCGTGGAGATTATCCTGGCCATCTACCGCTCCAGCCGCCAGCGCCGGCGAGTCACCCTCCCGTTGAAGTGAATGAGGAGCAGCCATGGGACATCTGTGTCGAACGGGTTCCATCATCTGTCTGGTGACACTCGTGGCCGGCTCGTCACTGTGGGCCCAGGGTCTCGCCAGCAGCAAACGGGAGCAGGCCTCACCCCAGCGCATCCTCCAATCCCTTCGCCAGGGAGACCGCGACGAAGCCCTGGAGTATTACCGGGCCCTGGTCAATAAGACCAAGCAACTCCACGCGCCTTCACTGCGCCGAATCTGTGAGGTGGTCATCCGCGAGGCCCTGGAGAACAACTCCGTCGACGTGCGCATCCAGGCCGCTCGCGCCCTGGCTCACACGGTGGACGCCGACACCGTGCCTCTGGTGCTGGAGGTGCTGCGGCAGCGGAAGGTGCCCGAGGAGTTGATCATCAACGAGCCGTTCCTTCCGGTTCGCAACGAAGGGCTCCTGCCCCTGGTCAAGAGGGCGCTGGAAGACGAGGACCGCATGGTTCGCATCTGGGCGGTCCACGCATTGGCAGAGATCGGTGGGCCCGAGGTGGTGGAGCCACTGTGTCGGGCTTTAGACGACCCCTTTGTCTGGGTACGGCTTCAGGCCGTGCTCGGCCTGGGCCAACTGAGCCCCGACCGCGCGAGCCAGGAACTGATTCGCCTCCTGTGTAACGACCCTTCACCTGTGGTGGCCCTGGACGCCGTAGCCGTCCTTGTCGCTCACGGTGAGGAGCACCTGGGACCTCGTCTGCGCGAGATGCTGACCGGCAACGATCCCTATATGGGCCGCCACTTCGCTGTGGTCGCAGAGGTTCTCAAGGCACCGGCGCTCGAGGACCCTCTCATGAGCCTGCTGGAAAACGATATCGCGACGGTTCGCACGCGGGCCGCACAAGCCCTCGGTCGACTCAAAGTGACCCGGTCTTTCAGTCGACTCATGGGACTGCTCTCCGACAGCGACCTTTCCGTCAGAGCCGCTGCGGCCCAGGCCTTGGGCGAACTGGGCAACCATCAGGCCGCTGGCGAACTGGAACGGCTGGCGGCCACCAGCACCGGGCAACTCAAGGTGGCCGCAGTGACTGCCCTGGGCAAGTTCGACAGCGTGGCCATGCTGGTGGCGCTGCGACGGGCCCTGCTCGACGACGATTCAGCGGTCAGGCTCGCCGCCGCCCAGTCCCTCGGTCACATCAAGAACGAACAGGTTATCCCCCTACTGCAAGCGGTCTACACCAGCCGTGAGGAGGCCGCCTCCATCCGGGCCTACGCGGCCGTCTCTGCCGCGCGCCTGGGGGACTACCGCGCGGTCGTCCAGCTCAACACCGACGCCCGGGACAAGGAGCCCTACGTCCGGCTGTGGGCGGTCTGGGGGCTGGGTGAGGTGGGGCAGCAGGCCCAGCTGTTCACCGTGGTCAACCTGCTGGTCGACCAGGACGAGATGGTCCGACCGGTATCGGCCCGCGCGGCACTCAAACTGAGCAACCGCCTCGAAAAGGCGGAATCGGACCTTGCGCCGGAGCGCTGATGCTCTTCGTCATGGCAGATGGTTTCTCAATGGCGACTGCTCGTCGCCGTCCTCCTGCCGGGGCGAGGGGGGGCACGAAGTAACGTTATTCAGGCGTGTTCGCCGTACGGCGAATGACCATGTCGTCGGGGGTCGTGCCCAGATGACGGGCCGCGAACGTATTCTTCTCACCTTCGAACACCAAGAGCCCGACCGCGTGCCTCTCTTCGAGCAAGGAGTCGCCTCCAGGGTCGCCAGCGACATCCTCGGCCGACCGGCCTTGACCGGCGGGGGGGCGTTCCGCTTCCAGGCCGCGCTCGCCGCCTACCACGGCCCAGACGCCTGGGCTGAGTTTCAGGCCAGGTACCTGGGAGACTACGCCGCGCTGGCCGAGGCCCTGGACCTCGATATGGTCAGCCTGCCCTGGACGGCAGAACAGCCACCGAGTCAGCGTCTTGACCAACGTAGCCTGCGCATGGACGATCCGGTCACCAGTACCTGGTCGATCTTCCGCTTTGATGAAGCCTCAGACACGTTCCAGGAGGTCGATTCCGCTTTCCGCACCGAGGGGCTCCCTGCGCTGGAGCGCTACGTTGCAGCCCTGGCCAGACTCCGCGCCGGAAACGACGAGCACACCAACAAGAGCGACCCAGGCTCACCACTCCACTTCCTCATCGAACGCTTCGGCAGGGGGACGACCCGCGGGTCGGAGCGGGCGGTGGCGGCCGGAGTCATGATTGCCGTCCCCATGGGGGAGCCCTGGCTGGAAGTCATGGTGCTTCGGCCAGATTTGATCGATGAGTATCTGGACATCCAACTCGAAGCCAACCTGACCCATATCGACAGGCTGGCCAAGGCTGGCGTGGACGTCATCTGGGGCGGCGGGGACCTGGCGACCAACAAGGGGCCCATCTACTCGCCGGCGGCTTTCCGGCGGTTCCTCCAACCACGGCTGCGGGCGATGACCGAACGGTGTCACGAGCACGGGCTGCCTTACGTGTTCCGGAGTGACGGCTGGCTGTGGCCTATCGCTCGGGAACTCTTCCTCGACAGCGACGTCGATGGTTACGGCGAGATCGATGCCCAGGCGGGCATGAAGATCGGGGAACTGAAAGCGCGCCTACCTCACCTGACCCTCTGGGGCGGCGTGGACTGTGCCGGCGCCCTGGTCAGCGGCACGCCCGCTGAGGTCGCTGAAGAAACCCGTCGGTCGCTGGAGGCCGGAGCGCCCGGCGGCGGCTACATCCTGGGGAGTTCCAACGTCATCCACGCCGGGGTAAAGATCGAGAATTTCCTGGAAATGGTGCGGGTCCACCAGCAGTATGGTAGTTACTGAGGCCGCCCACAACGTAAAGGAGTGCCATCACCATGGCGGAAGAGAGACCACGAGGGGCTTCGGGAGAAGCGGATACCCCGAAGACACTACCCGAGAGCGAACAGGCGGGTGAGGTTGTCCGGGTGCTCATCATCGACGACGACGCCAACATCCTCCAGTCCCTCACTGACATCCTCGAGTCATACCAGATGGAAGCCCTGGGAGCCCTGTACGGCGAGGAAGGCATCCGTCTGGCGACGGAGGGGCGCCCCGACGTGATCCTGCTGGACAGTCGCATGCCGGGCATCTCCGGCTTCGACGTCTGTTCCAGACTCAAGGAAGAGGAACAGACGAAGCACATTCCCATCATCTTCCTCACTGGCAGGGACATTACCGAAGAGAACGTGGTCCGTGGGCTGGAGTTGGGAGCCTACGACTACATCACCAAGCCCTACCGAGTGGCCGAACTGCTGGCTCGCATCCGAGTCATGGCCCGGATCAAGGTCGCCGAGCAGCGGGCCCGGGAACTTTCCGTCACCGACGAACTGACCGGGCTCTACAACCGCCGGTTCCTCCTGCAACGGTGCGAAGAGGAACTCAGCCGGGCCCATCGGTACCGCCTGCCCCTCACCTGCATCCTCCTGGACCTGGACCGCTTCAAACGTATCAACGACGACCACGGCCACCGCGCCGGGGACGAAGTGCTCCGTCGGGTGGCCCAGGCGATGCGCAGTGAATGCCGCAAGGAGGATATCGTCGCTCGCTACGGCGGTGAGGAGTTCGTGGTTGTCCTGTCGGGCGACCAGCGCGACGGCCTGGGGCTGGCCGAACGCATCCGCCACCGTCTGGAGACCACTGAGATAGCCGTGGATGACACCACCGTCGTCATTACCGGCAGTTTCGGCGTGGCCAGCTACCCCAACCATATGCCCGAAGGTGACGTCAGTACACTCATTCACCTGGCCGATACGGCCCTGTACCAGGCCAAGCGCGCCGGACGCAACCAGGTAACCCTCTACACCCCCGAAGCGGAGGCCGAAGACACCACCGATTCGTCGGACAACTCGCAGTAGCCGGCGGTCCGGCCCAACGCTTCTCTCCAAGGAGGAGCACCATGCGTGCCCGAGCGAACTTCTCTGTTGCAGTTCTGTTGCTGGTCCTTCTGCTGGTCGGTCCTGCGACTCGTATGAGCGGCCTGGGCGCCGACGATGCCGAAAAGGCCCTTGCCGAGACCAAGGTTTCTACCGAACTCCGCCGGGCTCAACTCGAAGCCCTCCATCTGGAGTTGGCTCGCCTCTGCGACCCGGCGCTGGCCGCCGCCCAAGCCGTCATCCTCATCACCGACTGGGGGAACGAGGCCGACGACCCGGAGCCCGCTATCTCGGCCCTCCAGACCATCGCCTCAGCCGCCAAAGGCACGCCTCTTCGAAGGCTGGCTCTCTTCCACCTGGCCGCGCTCATGGCCGAGAAAGAACGCCAGGAAGAAGCCGTGCAGATCCTGACCACGCTGGCTGTCGAAGCGGCCGGGGAAGCACGGGAAGGGAGCCGCCAGGCCCAAGAAAAGGAGGAGCGAAGACTGCGGCAGTGGGAAGCCAAACTCACCGCCCGCAGCCAACGGCTGGCGGAACAGTCCGAGCGGCTCAAAGAATACGCCAAACAGATAAAGGCCGAACAGGCGAGGCTCGAGCGCGCCGAGCGCAGTGAGCCCAAGCACCACCCCGAGGCCGAACACCCCCGGGAAGCTGCGCAACCACACTCCAAGGACAGATAACCGGGAGCCGGGGGCTGTCGCTGAGGTAGCCCGGCAGGTGAGGTCTCCGACCTCTCCGGTCGCTTCGCTCCCTGCGATTGGGAGCAGGTGAGCCAGCGAAGAGGTCGCGTAGGGCGGACGTTCTTGTCCGCCCACCACCAAGTCAGGCAAGAATGCCTGACCTACGGGAGGGAACCGGTGGCTCGAAAGAAACTCTCTCGCTCCGAGGACATGCTCGGCATCGCCATTGTCGGGTGCGGACAGGTCGCCCGGGCCCACGCCACGGCGATCGAGCAACTGCGCGACGCCGAGTTGGTGGCCTGCTGCGACGTGGACAAAGCGCGGGCCGCCAAGTTCGCCAAAGCGACCGGGACGTCGAAGTCCGTAACAGACATCCAGGACATCCTGGCTGAGGACGCGGTGGACGCCGTTGCCCTGTGCCTGCCCCACCACATCCACTGTCAGGCGACGCTCGCCGCCGCCAACGCCGCCAAGCACATCCTCTGCGAGAAACCCATGGCCATCTCCCTGGCCGAAGCCGACCGGATGATCCAGGCCGCCCGCCGAGCCAAGGTCGTCCTGATGGTGGGCCAGGTGCTGCGGTTCCGGAACAGTTACCGCACCGCCCGGGAGATTATCCGTTCGGGCCGGATCGGTGAGCCCCGCCACGTCATCCGCCGACGCACCGGACTGGTGAAGGAGCCACAGCGGCCCTGGGCTACCGACCCCGAGCAGACCGGCGGCTGGCTCCTCTACGGTTACGGTTCCCACGAACTGGACGCCATCCTCTGGCTCAGCGACACCACCGCCCAAACCGTCTACGCCCAGGCCCGCGTCGTCAACCCGGTCTGGAACGACTACGACGAGATCGCCATTCAGATGACACTGGCCGATGGCTCCATGGCCACCATGAGTCACTCCCTCAACGCCAGCCGTAGCTGGTGGGAGCAGATCATCATCGGCACCAAGGGCAGCCTGTACATGGACACCAAACAGATCGTACTGGACGATGAAACCATCCCCATTACCGAGCCCCCCACCTGGGGGATGCTCGATCAGTACCGGGAGTTCGTCTCGGCCATCCGCGAGGGCCGCGAGCCCCTGGCCTCGGGGGCGGACGTACGTCGAACCATGGTCGCCCTGGAAGCGGTCAAACTCTCTATCGAGACGGGCAAACCCATCGACGCCAGCACACTGTAGCCCCATGGCGACCGACCCCACGCTCCTGACCGTTGCCTGCGTGCAGATGCGCCTGGACCGAGCGCTGCCCCGCAACCTCGACCACTGCCGCCAATTCCTCCGCCGGGCCGGCCAGCAGGGCGTGGACCTGGTGGTCTTCCCCGAATGTGCGCTCACCAGTTACGACATGGACTACATAGCCTGCCTGCCTCGGGCCGAAATCGAAAACTCCATCGATGCAGTTAAGAAAGAAGTCCGACGCGCCGGCTGCACTGCCGTCCTCGGCACACCGACCTACGACCTCGAAGGCCGGCGGAACTCCGCACTGGTCATCAGCCCCGAGGGCAAAGCCGTCGCCCTCTACCACAAGGTGCAACTGGTGGGCCAGGAGCCCGAGGTCTTCATCCCCGGCAATCGCATCGGTTACTTCGAAATCGGAGGGAGCGAAGCGACCGGAGAGGTCGGAGACCCCATCGGAGGGAGCGAAGCGACCGGAGAGGTCGGAGAATCGAAGAGGTCGGAGACCTACCCCACCGAACAGTACGCCGCCGGCGTGTTCATTTGCCACGATGGCCGCTATCCCGAACTGGCTCGCATCCCGGTGATGATGGGAGCGCGCCTGCTCTGTCACCTCAGCGCCGGGGTGGACTCCGTCACCGCCCTGGCCTGGAAGGGTCTGGTTCGCTCTCGGGGCGCTCACAGCGCCCAAACCGACGTCTTCTACCTCTTGGCCAACGCCGTGGGGGCCGCTCGCGACGGCCGTCGCCGGACCCGCGGCCAAAGCACCATCCTCCACCCCACCGGCCTGCCACTCGTCCAGGCCGATGGTCGAGAGGAGGTGCTCCTCACGACCCGCATCGACCTTTCCGAGGCCCAGGCCCGCTGGGCTGGCAGGAGCCTGGAGCGGCCGGCGTTCCTGAGCGAGCACTGGCAGCGCATCCTGGAGGATGCCCACCGAAGTATCCGCCCCGGCCAACTGAAGATGATCCGCCGGGACCTCAAACGGTTACCCCGCCCCAGGGTCGCGCGGGGCTACCGGCTCCGGACCTACCGGCCTGGCGATGAGGCCGACTGGGCTCGACTCGTCAAAGCCAGTATTGGCGGAAACTGGGACGCCAAGAGCGCCCACTCTAACCTGACCGGACAGGAGCGCTTCTTCCCCGACGGTCTGTTCTTCGCCGAAACCGCACGAGGTAAAGTCGTAGGCACCGCGTGCGCCTGGCGTCGCTCCGCTGACGAATGGGAGGAGGGGGAACTGCACATGGTGGCCGTGGACGAGGAACACCGGGGCCACGGGCTGGGACGGGCGCTGTCTGTCGCCGTCCTTCGCTACTTCCGGGAAAAGGGCTTCGAACGGGTACGCCTTTCCACCGACGACTTCCGAGTGCCTGCCCTGGCGATGTACCTGGACCTGAAGTTCGACCCCATCACCGTCGATGAACTCCACCGCCAGCGTTGGCAGGATCTGCGAGCCCTCCTCCGGAAGCGGCGGTAGTCACTCAGCCACTTCGACGACGGCTTCCGTCAACTCACCCCACCGCCTCTCGGCGAAGACGACGTCGACGGCGATGGGGACTCGCCCCGGGCGAGCAGCGTCCGTCGCGGTCAAGACGAAGGGGAAACTCCCCTCCACCCCGGCTCCGATCTCCTCGGCGAACGTCTCGGGCTCGGCGCTCAGTGCGTCAGGTAAGCAGAGCGTTAGTTTGACCTTGGTGGCGACGGGCAGGTGGTTCTTCACCACTACCCGACACTCCGCTTTATCGCCAGGCTTTAGACGGATGAGATAAGGTTCGATGCGCACCCAGTAGGGGTCGAAGCCCATTTCCGGGTGGGGTTGGGCGATGAAGCCCGCGATGGCGTCCCGGGTACTCAGGGCCCAGTCCAAGTATTGCTGGCGCTGCTGCGGGCCGGAGACGAAGGGGTCCGAGTGGGCTGGGCAGATGACGTAGGGCCCGTAGCGAACCATCTGCCTGGCCGTCTCGACGGCTCCGGAACCGAGGAAGATGCGGTTTCGACAGACGTAGGACGCGCTGAGTTCGTTGTCGGCCGTGTGCCCCACGGCGTCCCCCGTGAACATGGTGGGCTTGCCGTCGATGGTAGCCACCAGGCCCAGGTGATACTCGCTGTGTGCGGGCAGATGCAGAAAGGTGAGCCTGTAGCCCCGCCACTCCACCGACTCGCCGTCCTTGAAGACCCGGTCCGGGCGGAGACGCATCCGTGTGCCGAAACTCATCGCATAGTTCTCCGGGTGCTCAAGGATATCGACCTCAGCGTCCAGCACCCACACTTCCGAGCCGAACTCCTCGACCAGCTGCGGAATGCCAGCAATGTGGTCACCGTGGAAGTGGCTGACGACCACGGCATCGACAGTTGTCACGCCGTAGCGCTCGCGCAGTTCGTCGAAGAGTTCCGGTTTGAACTCACCCAAATCAAAGAACAGGGCGTGGCCGTCGTCGGAAAGGATGATGTAACTGGTGGTGCCTGCATCTTTGAACAGGTGCGGGCTCAGGCGGACCAGGTCCTGCCAGTTCCACCGTCCCATGGTGGGCAAACAGATCAGGCTCTCAATCCGCCGGGCGCGAAGTTCGAGTTCGGTGAGAGCAAGCCGGGGGTCGGTCATGACCTCCCCGTGACTGGGACAGAGCAGATCAGGCTCAGCCTGGCGAACGATGTCAATGGCGGCCGGTAGAGCCTGCAATCCTTCGTATCGCAGGTAGTTCCACTGAAGTTGGCCGAAGTCCCACACCTGTCCCGGCCGGGCGATGAGGTCGCCGGTGAAGGCGACCCGCCGACCGTCAATCTCCGCCACCAACGTCAGCGAGTCGGGCGTCTGGCACGGGGTCGCCAGGACCTCGAACTTGTGGTTCCGCCACTCAAAAGTCTCACCGGGGACGAGCCCCTGTGCCACCGGGACGCTCTCCCGTATCGCAAACCGCCCGGTGTTGACGAACCCCGCCGGGATTTCACCCGAGGCCCACAGGTCGCTCGCCCGCTCAAAGAGCCGGCGCTCAGCCTCGGGTACGGCCAGGCTCGCACCCGCAGCCAAGGCCCGGGCGTCTCCCTGGCATTGATCACGGTGGTAGTGGGTGTGAAGCACCCAGTCCAGGCGTCTTACACCCAAACCCTCCAGGTGGTCCAACACCAGGCCCGAGCCGAAGTCAATGGCCAGCGCTGAGTCGCCATCTTTGATCAGGTAGACGTTGCCGGTGTCCTCGATCAGATACAGGTGCTCGCTCAGCCGCACGAGTGCAGGGCCCATTTCTGCCTCCTTTTCCGCCATCAAAGGCCCGCCCGGGGCGAGCAGACAGAGCACAAGCATCACCACACTCGTCAACCCCCGGAGAGAGCGACCCCGAGGCAAGAGGTCCCTTTTCACCTGCCTGTTCAGTTGCGCACTTCTCGCAGCCATCGGCCCACCTCCGTCACAGTCCGCGGGGAAGAAAGTTGTGCAGGACGGTCTTCTCGGCCAACCAGAAGCGCTCGACGTAGAGCGGCTTGGCGGCTTTGACTTCTTCTGCTTCGCCCAGGAAGTCCTCTCGGGCGCGCCCCCAGAGGAGGTGCTGTGAGACCTGGGTGGCCCGCACCTCGAGGGGTACGTGAGCGAAGCCGGTGCAGTCGATTTCGATGGTGGGTCGCTCGTCGCGAACCGCCTTGTAGTAGTAGAGGTGGGCCGGGCGGAAGGGCGGGCCCATCTCCGACATGACGGGCTGACCGGCGTGGAAGTAGGCCTCGACGGTGACGGCGTGGGTCCGGCGATGGTCACGGTGTTTGTCGTGGGGGCCGTGGGTGAACATGGCGTCCGGACGCACCTCCCGGATGACGCCGACGGTCTTGAGCAATGTTTCCTTGTCGTCGGTGAGCCCGCCGTCGGGGAAGTCGAGATTGTAGCGACGTGCCGCCCCCAGCACCTGGTCACAGTCGGCCTGCTCCTGCTTGCGCATGGCCACAATCTTGTCTTTCCATTCGGGCTTGGGATAGCCCTCGCAGCCGTCGGTCATGATGCAGATGTAAAGTTGAGTGCCTGCGGAGACCATCTTGGCCATGGTAGCGGCCATGGTCATTTCGTCGTCGGGATGCGCGCCGAACACCAACACCCGCTCATAATTCATCTCCTCACTCCCTCCACTGACCACGTCTTGCCTACCGAGTCACCCCGACCGGGCCTCCCCACTGAAGCGCTTCATGTACTCCAGGACACGCTCGTCAGCCTTGACCGCCCGGACGACCTCGACCAGCGCCTCAACGGCCAGTTCAAAGGCCCGCTTTCCCTTCTCCGGCGAAGCCGGTCGGGCGTCACCAGCATAGGCGTCGGGGAACAAACTGTACCACTCGATGGGTGTGTAAGCGGGAACGTCGGTTCCCCTTTTCGAGACGCCCGGCTCTTCGGGCAACGCGTCCATGTCGCAGGCCTCTGCCACCAGGTAGAGTGCGGTGGAGGTCTCAAGTTCGCCAGCGTGAAGTTCGGGAATGTCCGAGTCGCGCAGCGCCTTGAGTTCTTCAGAGGCCCTTGGACGAGCCAGGTAGCTAGCGTAGTCCTTGTCCTTGTCACCCAGGTGCTGCATCAGCAGTGGCAGCCAGAACCGGTTCCCGCCGTGACCACTGACCAGGATGATTTTGCGGAAGCCGTTGCGGGCCACCTCATCGAGGATGTTCTCCACCACAGGTAAGAGCAGTTGCGTGTCCAGGGCGATGGCGCCGATATTGTTCTTCATCTCGATGACGTTGGTGTAGAAGAGCGGAGGCAGGACCACAGCGGGCTCCTGCTCGGCGGCCGCGATGCACTTGCGGTGAACGGCGATGGTGTCGATACCGGTGGGCATGTGCTCGCCGTGCTTCTCCAGGCTCCCGATGGGCAGGATGGCCACGCCGCCACACTCTTCCCGTGCCTTGAGCAACCTGGGTGCCGTCAACAGTTCCCACTGCATGAGCCGCTCTCCTTGCCAAGAGTCCGTTGACACAACTCCCGGGCGATTATAGCCGCCAACGGAGGGACCTCAAGGCCGGGCGTCCTTGACTCATCCCCAGTTTTGATAACTCATTTAGTAGCAAAGAGTACAGTTGTCAGTGGTGGCCCCCCTTGGCAGAGCCAAAGTGGGTGCGGAGCGCGGGAAACATTGTTTGAGCTTCCCACCAGGGATGCCGTAAGCTTTGCCTACTGAACAACTTGCGATTTCCGGGGCTTCGCCCACACCTTGAGCAAGCTCAAG
>CBDVDV010000020.1:0-29826 GCA_965372835.1 uncultured bacterium
GTGTGAGTGCGGGGCTTTTCCTCCGACCACAACTAAGGCCTGGGTACAACGAACTGGTGGGAGCGCCGGTGCTCCAGTGGCTTCGGTTCGGCATCCTGAACCTCTCGGCCGGCGATGGGCACGTGCTGGAGACGGGGTCGGAGGAGGCGGTGTGCGTGCTCCTGTCGGGGGAGTGTGAGGTCACGGTCGAAGGTGGCGTCGTCTGGCAGGTAGGCCCCCGCCCGAGCGTGTTTGCCGAGAAGGCCTGGGCCGTGTACCTTCCGCCCGGCTCCACTGCCACTTTTGCGACCGAGGCCCAGGCCCAGGTGGCGGTGGCCCGGGCTGAGAGCGCTGGTGGGGGCCCGGCCAAACTCATCACCCCCGAGCAGGTCGCCGAGCGCACCGTGGGCCGGGACAACTACGTCCGCATCATCCACAACATCCTGGTGGGCGCCGACAGCGGCACCGGTCGGCTCCTCATCGGCGAAACCTTCAACCAGCCGGGTCAGTGGTCCAGTTACCCCCCACACCGACACGACGAGCAGAATCCTCCCGAAGAGGTCAACCTGGAAGAACTGTACTACTTCAAGGTCGAACCTCCACAGGGCTTCGGCTTCCAGCGCATCTACACCGACGACCGTTCCCTGGACCAGGCCTACGTTATCGAGAACGACACGCTGGCCCTGATCCCCCGGGGCTACCATCCGGTGGCCGCAGCCCCGGGCTACCGGCTCTATTACCTGTGGGTGCTGGCTGGTGAGAGCCTGGAGATGGCTCCCCGAGACGACCCGAACCACCACTGGGTTTCGCTAACACCGTAGTCCCGGCACGGCCCTCGTGGAAGGGGCGTGGCAGTGGCGGCTCCGCTGCGTCGTTGCAGGTGGCCGAGACTGGAGTGTCGGAGGTAGGAGGAGGTCGATGTCCGAGGGTAGGGGTGGATCGACTTCGGCGGACTCAGCCGAGGCGCCCACAATCCTGGTGGTGGACGACAAGGACGACCATCGGGAGATCGTTAGCGCCACCTTGGAGGGCAGCGGCTACCGGATACTGGAGGCGGCCGATGCGGATTCGGCCCTCGCCCTGGTCCGCCGGGAGCGGCCCGACCTCGTCTTCCTGGACCTCCAACTCACGGGCAGCGACATCGACGGCGTGCAGTTGCTCAGGATGCTGAAGCGGGAGCAGCCTGGACTTTGGGTGGTCGCCTACACGGCCTGGGCCATACCGGAGTGGCGGGAGAAAGCCTACGCCGCGGGCTGCGACGAGTACCTGGTCAAGCCTATGGAACTTGCTGAGGTGCGAAAGGTCACGGCGAGATATCTGGGCGCTGTTGCCCAACCCCCGCCCCCCGACCCCGCCGGTGGTGCGCCCGCACAGCCTTACCCGCCTGCCGGCGAGCCGGGCGAAAGGTATGCAGTGTCAGGAAGACCACAGGACCTGATGGCGGTGGGCATCGTCCAACCCATGGCGTTTCCCGCTGCGCAGGCGGGTGAAGAGTTGCTCGAAAGCGTGCGCTGGCTGGCCGGTACGGGGTATTTCGCCTTCCTGGAGATCACTCATATCCCCGAGGAGGCGACGCGCCGAAAGTTGCAGGCGTTGGTCCGGCAGGAGCACCTGCAACTCCTGTACGCGGCGCAGCCCGTGCTTCTGGGGGAAGGACTTTCGCTCAATCATCCGGAACCTGCTGAGCGCACCCGAGCCCTCACCCGGATGGAGGCGTGCATCGAGGAAGCGGCAGCCGTGGAAGCGACGGCGGTGGCCGTCCTCTCCGGCCCCAACCCGGCCCCGGGGGACCGCCCAGCGCAGTTGGACCTCCTGGTGGAGAGCCTCCTTCACCTCTGCCGAGCAGCCGCAGGCTCTGGGGACCTGCCCATTCTTCTCGAAAACTTCGACCAGTTGCCTTTCGGCAAGAACTGCCTGGTGGGGCCCACGGCCGAGGCGGCCGAAGTGGTCCGGCGGGTGCGCGAAGGTGGCGGCCACTGCGGCCTCCTGGTGGACCTGAGTCACCTCCCCCTGCTGGGGGAGTCGCCGGAGGAAGCCCTGGGACCGGCGGCCGACGTGCTGGAACACGTGCACATCGGCAACTGCGTCATGCGCCACCCGCAGCACCCAGCCTACGGCGACAACCATCCCGTCTTCGCCATCCCCGAAGGCGAAAACGGTGTGGAGGAACTGTCGGCGTTCCTGCGCCAGTTGTTCCGCGTAGGGTACCTGTCCAGCGGATCCGTAGGAGGCGAGCCGCGACGTCGGTGGGTGAGTTTCGAGGTCAAGCCCTTTGGCCGACAGCGCCCCGAGGAGGTGGTGGCCGAGAGTCAGCGCATCCTGGACGAAGCGTGGAAAAGGGTGTAGCATACCGCTCCAGCGGACTTCGTCCCCGGAAGGCGGATCCGTAGGAGCGGGCGACGGTGCGCGGGGTTGATCTTTTTGGGGCAGAGATCTGAACCGCAGGGACGCAGAGGGCGCACAGGGCGCAGTGGAAAGAATGTAGGGGCGGGTCTTGAACCCGTCCGACGGCGGGGATACGGGAGTTGTGCCGCCCGGGGCCGGCCCTTCGACGTCCCGTACGAGTCGAACGGTTGAAGGGCGGGAAGGAGGCTGGCAGTGTCATCTCTACGCATTTCCCTTTTGACGGTCCTTCTTCTGGGCTGTGGGTTTGGATGCAGTGGCTTTCTGCCAGCGGCAGCAGGGCGGGTCGAGGTGGAGTTAGTGGGACCGGGTGAGGTCCCGCGTCGGGTTATCGGCTACCGGCTCAACGTGGGCGACGAGGTCTGGGTGCGGGTTTGGGAACAGCCTCGCGTGGGGTCAGTGGGGGAGGAGCCCGGCCGAGCCCCCGTCTACCGGCTGGCGCCTTACGATGTGGTGACCGTGGATGTCTGGTCGCTTCCGGAGCCGGCGCAGCAAGAGGGCGCCTATCGGGTGCGGACCGGTGACCTGTTGGGGGTGAACGTCTGGGGGGTGTCCGAACTGAACCGACAGGTGCGGATTCGGCCGGATGGCCACTTCTCCTACGACCTGGTCGGGGAGGTGGAAGCCCGGGGGCGTACCGTCCCCGAGGTGCGCGAGGACCTGCAGCAGCGTTTGAGTGTCTATCTCAAGGACCCGCAGGTGTCGCTGACTGTCGAGGAGCTCGCCCCTCGGCCCTTGACCCGGCTGGACATGCGGGACTGCCTGGTGCGTCCTGACGGGGCCTGCACGGTTCCTCTGGCCGGGGAGGTGCAGGCCGCCGGGCGCACGGTGGAAGAGGTTCGGCGGGAGATCGAGCGTCGGCTGGCCGACGTGGTGGAGCGGCCGCGGGTGTCGGTGGAACTGAAGACCATGGCCCCGGAACGGACGGTCAAGTTGGACGAGAAGGTGGTAATCCGCCTGGACGGCATGGTGGACCTGCTCTGGGTGGGGCAGGTGCCGGCGGCGGGGCGGACGGTGGGACAACTGGCCAACGGCCTGCAAGCGGACCTCCAGGGCACGATGCTCAACCCGGCCGTCTCCGTCGTCGTCACCCAGTTGGCCGCCAAGCGGGTCATGGTCCTGGGAGCGGTGCGCAACCAGGGCATCTTCGGCTTCCAGTCGGTCCTCAGGCTTTCGGAGGCCCTGGCCATCGCCGGGGGAGCGGTGGAAGATGCCAACCTCTCCCAGGTGCGCATCATCCGGGCCACGCCCAGCGGCCGAGACGTTCGCCGGGTGCGGGTGGACCGGCTGCTGGCCAAGGGAGACTTGAGCCAGGACCTGCTCATCGAGGATGGCGATGTCATCTTCGTCCCCAACAAGTGGATCGCCGACGTCAACTACTACGTACTTCGGGTGCTCCCCTTCGTGGACATGGTCTACACCATGGCTTTGACCCGCGACATCATCGAGGCCTGGTAGCGCGGAGTGGGTCCGGACCGGCCGGGGCGGATGGGGGAGCACGGCTCGCTGGTTGGTTATAGGTTGTGTAATTGGGCAGATCGATGGCCGGCGGTTTTCGCCTCGGCAAAAGGGAGCGGGCCGATGTCGCGGTGATCGGTGGCGGGCCTGCGGGCGCCCGAGCCGCGGCGCGATTGGCCGAACACGGACTTCAGGTGGTGCTCCTGGAGCGGGGCGGACCGGACCGCCTGAAGCCCTGCGCCGGGGGGATGCCTGAGCCGGTCTTTGACCGGCTGGGCCTGGGTGCGGAGGTGGTGGAGTGCCGCCTGCGGGGCTATCGGTTTACCATGCTTCAGGATGACCGGCCTGCTCGGGTGCTGGAGTGGCCCGGGTTCCGCTTCGTGACTGTCCGCCGACGGCGTTTCGACCGGGCCCTGCGCGAGCAGGCCGCCGGGCGGGGCTGTCAGGTTTACTGTCGTCGTGAGGTCGTCGGCTGGGACCGCCAGGGGCTCCTGCTCCAGTCGTGCGACTCGTCCATCGGACCCGTTGGGTATGAGCGGGACCGGGGCCGGTACGATCGGCTCCAAGCCCGCTGCTATCTCTGGGCCAACGGGGCTACGGGCTCGAGCGTGCGGCCTCGTGGTCTGGGGTTTCAGCATCGGCCTGGCAACTTCGCGCTGGCCTGGGCGGCTGAGGTTGCGGTGGAGGGGTGCGTCCGAGATGGAGGGCCGCTGGAGTTTTTCCTTGACCGCACCCACCATCCCTTCGGGTATTTCTGGCGCTTCCCCGTGACGGGAGGCTACAACGTGGGGGCCGGGACCGTATCGGCCATGGGCCGCCGGGCTCTTCCACGGGCGTTCGCGTGGTGGCTCCAGCGGGCCTTCCTCGGGAGGCCTTACCGGCTGGTGTGGTCCCGGGGTGGGGTGATACCGTTACGACCGGCCGGGCAACTGGTCCGAGGAGTCCACCTGGCGCTGGGGGATGCGGGCGGCCTGGTCAACCCGCTCAACGGCGAAGGCGTCCAGTACGCCCTGGCCAGCGCCGACGCGGCCGCGGAGACGGTGCTGGCGGCGCTGAGGACCGGTCGGCTGGACCGACTGGCTGACTACCCACAGGCGCTCTGGCGGCAGAGACCTTTTCTCCGTCTGGGGCTGCTGGCGATGGGGCTCAGAGGACTGCTGGCTTTCAGTCGGCGCGGGCGGCGGCTGTACCCGGAACTGGTGGAACTTTCGCATCTGTTCTTTCGGCTGCGAGGGTGGCTGAGGTGCTCTACGCGGAACTGACGGTCGTCGCCGTCTGGGTGGCGCTGCTAATGGCCAGTTCCCGCAATCGGCGGGACACGGTGGGCACGCTGCTGCTGGCTGTGGCTCCGGTGGTGGTGGCCTTCTTTGAACTGGTCAACGAGACGGTGTGGCACGCCACCGAGTACTCCGACCAGTTCAGCCGACTGCGCCTGCCTTTCTTCCGGGTTCCGCTGGCCGTGCTGCTGGGGGGGGCGGTCTACGTTTACTGTCTGCGGGGGCTGAGTCTGAGGGCGGTCCGGGCAACGGCGAAGGTTCGGGCGGTTAACTGGCTTCCGAACGAGTTCCGCTACCTGGCTTTTCTGGGGTGCTTTTCGACTTCGGCCTGGCTCATCGAATGGATGGGCATCAGGCTGCGGCTCTGGCACTGGGTGCAGGAGCAGACCTGGGACAAGGCCTTTCTCCTTGGGGTGTATAAGTACTACGTGCTTTTCGTCCTGGGCAGCATCCTCTACGCCTGGCTTCTGGCCTGGCTGGTGGGAGCGTCGGCGGAGGAACGCTGATGAGATCCCCTTCGCACCCGCGGAATCGAAGAGGTCGGAGACCTAACCTTGCCTCCCATGCTCCGGGGGCGTGGGATGAGTCCTGTGGCCCCGTGCTCCTGGTCAACCCACCGGAGGCCTCCTGGTTCACTTACCCCTCGTTGGCCCTGCTCTACCTGGGAGGGGTCCTGGAGGCCGCCGGCTACCCCGTCGAGATACTGGACGGCAACGCCGGCACGGACCTCCGCCGCCGACTCGCCCGCCGACTCGGTAATGACGGCGAGCGTCGCCCCGTCGTCGGCTTTACCGCCAATGTGACTACCTGGCACACCGTGCGCCGACTCTGTCGCTTCACCAGGCGACTTGCTCCCGAGGCCCTAATAGTGGTGGGTGGCCCTCATCCCACCTGTGTGCCCGAAGCCACCCTGACGCCCGACGTGGACGTCCTCGTCCTGGGCGAAGGCGAGGAGACACTCGTCGAACTGCTTTCCGGACGGCCCTGGGAAGAAATTCCAGGTTTGGCCTACCGCGAGCACCAGGAGGTGAAGGTCAGCCGACGGCCCCCGCCCGAGGACCTGGACCACGTGCCCCTACCCGCCTGGCATCTCGTCGACCTGCGTCGATACCGTCACCCCTGGCGCCGACCCACCGGCTTCCTGGTCACCAGCCGGGGCTGCCCGTACCGATGCCTCAACTGCACCAAGGCCGTGCACGGAACCCGCTACCGCACCCAGTCGGTGAGCCGAGTGCTCCGGGAAGTTGAGCACCTGGTAGACCGCGTCGGGGTGCGGGAGATTCAGGTCTGGGACGACAACTTCACCCTCCAGCCGGAGCGGGTGAAGGAGATCTGCCGAGGGATCATCGGGGGCGGGTGGTCGCGGCGCGTGCGCTTCGGCTTGCCCAACGGCATCCGGGGCGACATCGACGACGTGGAGATGTTCGAACTGCTGGCGCGGGCCAACTTTTACTACGCGGGGATCGCTTTCGAGTCGGGCAATCAGGAGGTGGTGTATCAGTTGGGTAAGGAGCTGGACCTGGAGCGGGCCCGCGAGACGGTCAACCTGGCCCGGAGGGTGGGCTTGCGGGTCGGCGCTTACTTCATGCTCGGGCTCCCCTTTGAGAGCCTTGAGCAGATGGAGGAGACCATCCGCTTTGCCTGCTCGCTGCCGGTGGATCACTGCTACTTCTTCATGACCGTGCCGCTGCCGGGAACGGGCCTTTACGACATGGTGGCCCGCGAGGGCCGGTTCCTGGTGGACCTGGTTGAGGGAGCCCCCTTCTTTGACAGCGGAAAGGTGGTCTTCGAGATGCCCCACTTTCGGGCCGAGGACGTCGAGCGGATGTTTCGCCGAGCCCACCGGCGCTTCTACCTGCGGCCCAGGCAAGTGCTGCGGACCACGGCCGCCCTGCTCCGCTCAGGGGATGATCTGGGCTTCGCCCTGAGTTGCTTTCTGCGCCTGGTGGTGCGGGGGCGGCGCCTGTGAGTGGAGGGCGTCTCTGGTCGTGTTCGCCGGACGGCGAGTATGAGCCACGGGGTCGGCTGCTGGCGGGGATCCGGCGCGGCTGCCTGTGGTTAGGGCGCCGGCCGCTGATCCTGGTGCTGCTCGTGGCCGCAGCGGTGCGCATCGGCTATGTCCTGTCCTATCATCCCGGCATTTCGTACGAGTTGCTCCCGTTCCTGGACGAGATGGATTACGACGGCCTGGCCGTGAACCTGCTTCGGTTCGGCCGGTTCGCTGTGTTCACCGAGGGGTACCTGGCACAGGGCACCCGGCCGCCTGGCTACCCGGTGTTGCTGGCGATGCTGTACGGCGCCCTGGGTCACCATCTCCTGGTGGCTCGGCTGGCCAACGCCGCGCTGGGGGTTCTGGCTGTGTGGCTTTCGTACCGGTTGGTCCGTCGGCTGACCGCGGGGGCTCGCCGGTCGCAATCGGTCGCCCTGGTGGCAGCGGGTGTCCATGCCCTGAGCGGGCTGCCCGTGCTCTCGGAGCCTCGAGTCACGGGGGAGGAACTCGGCATCGTGCTGGTGTTGGGGCTGGCGCTGGCCCTGGCGGGGCTCGGGCGCGGGGCACGCTGGAAGAGAGTGCTCTCGGCAGGGGTCCTCGGCGTGGCCCTCATCCACGTTCGGCCGGTTTTCCTGGTGCTGGTGCCCATTATCGCGGGAGCCGGCTACCTGTGCCTGCGCACACACGCGGGGAAACGCCGGTCGGCCCTCTGGGCAGTAGTGCTGGCGGGGGTGATGGTGGCTGGTTGTGTGCCCTGGTTTGTGCGCTCGCAGGTGGTGCTCGGTCGCGTGGTGCCCATCTCGTCGGTATCGGGCTGGCATCTGCTGGCCAGTTCGCGCTCGCTGGACCAGCTACCTGCGGACGCCGTGCTGCGGTACGCCTACGGGTACCCGGGAAAGAGCGAGGGGGAACTCTTCTGGCAAGGCAGTCGCCAGGCCCTGACCACCATGAGCGGCCAGCCCGTAGCCTGCATCGGCGCCGGGCTGGTGAGGCTCTGGCGCTCCTGGGGGTTCCCCGACTGGTACCGGAGGTTCTGGCGTCCCCGGGCCTACGTGGTTCCCCTGCCCTTTGGCTCGGCGGCCGGTCGGCCAGGCCCGCCCACAGGCTGGTGGCTTCCCCTCATCGATTTTGAAGGGCTGGTGTACCTGGGTGCCATGCTGGCGGTGTGGTCGATGGTGAGCGGACGGTGGCGGCGGACCCCGTGGGATGTGTGGTGGCTGCGCTGCCGACCGCACTTACTCCTGGTGGCCGGCTATGTGGGAGTACACGTGCTCGCCGTTCCCTTTGTGCAGTACCGGCTGTTCGTGGAACCGCTGCTCATAGCGTGTGGCTTGGCGGCTGCCGGCCGCCCTACGGCGAATGGGCGCCCTGTCCAGCGGATCCGTAGGAGTGGCCGGGCCTTCCGGGGAGGGCGTCTGGCCACCTGCGTGGTCGGGCTGCTCCTGCTGAGCGGAGGCTGGTGGTTGGCATATCGCTGGCATTGGCGAGGCGAGGGACTGCCGGCGGTGAGCGAGGCCGAGGCGCTGACGTACTTTTGCCGGTCCCGGCCCCAGGCCTTTCGCCTGTGGAAGGGGGAGGAGCCACTGACTTTCGAGGAGGTCCGCAGGTACCAGTACCGGCACCTCGGTGCGGTGGATGGGCTGGTGGGCCGCTGGGTGTTGTGGCCGGGCGAGTTGGGTTACTGTGGCCCCGGGTTCCGGTACGCGTCCGAGGCGGCCCGCCCGCCGGCCGGCGGGTTGGCGCTGGTGCGGGAGTCGGGCTGGTCGGTGGTCCGGTTGGTGGTGGGACGTGACGCGAGTCGGGGCCGATTCGGGACCGGGGACGTGAGAGTGTACGTCCGGCGCAAATCGAAGAGGTCGGAGACGCCACTGCCGGTGAGTCTCCGGGAGCGGCCCGGGGCGGTGCTCGGTCGGATTCGGGGGACGGACCTTTTCGGCGGCGTAATAGTCGAGGCTGAAGATGTCTTGCTTCGGTAGGCGCGCGGGGGCGCAGGGCAGCCCACCCGTTGGGCAGGTGGTCCGGTCGGTGCGCTGGCGGGAACTGATGTTTTTGATCGGTGCCCCCGGGTTGGGGGTCATCGCCAGCACTTCTCCGGGCGTGGGCCTGAGGATGACGGCGCTCGGGCTCGGGGCGCTTCTGCTGGTGGCGCTCCCCGCCGGCGCCCACGTCTATCTGGTCAACGACATCTGCGACCGCCAGCGAGACCGCATCAACCCGGAGCGCCGACACAGTCCACTGGCCCGCGGCGCGCTCTCCACCCGCACGGCCTGGGTGTGGGCGTTGGTGTTGGTCCTGGCCTCCCTGGCGGCGGCGGGGACGCTCCTGGGCTGGGTGGGCCTGGCGGTGGTGGCGGCCATAGTCCTCAACTGGGACACCTACGCTTGGTACGGCAGGAGCGGGCACATCGGTTCGCCGGACGGCGGATCGAAAGGGCAAGCTCAGGCCGCCCTGACCCGGTCGAAGGGTGGATGGGGCAAGTGCCACCCGGTCGTGGCCGCCGGGCATAACCTGGTAGGTGGAAGTCTGCACTTTCTGCTGGGGATGTCGGCGGCCGACGTGGTCGCGGGCCGGTTCGCCTGCGGCGAATGGGACGGTGGTGCGGCGCTTTGGACCGGTTACTTTGGGCTGCTTTTTCTGGCCGGGCATTTCCATCACGTTGCCCGGCAAGCGGAGGCGGACCGCCTAGCCGGCGTGACCACGGTGGCCACCCTGTGGGGTGTGCGGGCAGCGCTGCTGGCGGGGGCGGTGGTGTTGGTCGGGTCCACGGCGTGGCTGACGGTGGGGCTGGTGGTCCGGGGGGAGGCGGGTGGGCTGGCGGTGCCACTGGGTTGGCTCTGGGTGAGTGTGCCTCTGTATTTGCTCGCCCTTCGAAAGCTGCTGGCCCACGGTTCGACAAGCTCACCGTGCCCTGAGCCTGTCGAAGGGCAGGAGCCCGCTTGGGTCGAGCAGCGGCGTTTTCAGCGTTTCTACCGTGGGCTGTACGTGGTTTTCGGTTTTCTCCTGGCCCCCTTCTTCTGGGGTTGGTTGGCATGAGCGCAGGGGACAAGAGCCGGGCAAGGGCATTGACAGACGGGCGCAAGTTGTTGATACTTCGTACCATCCGGGAGGGACCGAAAAAGGGACCGCCATGACTGACCCACGCCAGGCTGCACCTCACCGGCTGGAGTTCGACCTGCGCGAGTACTGGAGCATCGTCTGGCGCTGGCGGTGGCTGGCCCTGGTGGTCTTCCTGCTGGTTTCCCTTTCGGTGGCGTGGTACGTCGAGCGCCAGGTCCCCGTTTACGAGTCCAGTGTGGCCGTCCGGCTCTCGGCCCGGGATCCCCTGGCCATGCTGGAAGGCACCCGTCTCAGTTGGTATGGACCCAGCCGAAAGCTGGACACCCAGATCAAACTCATCACCGAAAACGACCACCTCCACCGCAGGGCGCGTGAGAACCTGCTTGCCGGCCTGCCGGCCGACTCGCCCTGGCGGGTGCTGGTGGAGTCGGAGAAGGAGTCCTACCCGGGAGAGATCCGCGCCGAGCAGTTGGAGCAGAGCGACATCATCACGGTGACGGTGGCGGCCCCTGACCCGCAACTGACCGAGTACGCCGTCCAGGCCCTGGCCGAGACCTACGTCCAGTGGTTTATCGAGGAGGCTACCCAGGAGGTCAAAAACACCCGCGACTTCGTAGGAGAGCGGCTCCAGGAGCAGGAGCAGGCCCTGCGAACAGTGGAGGAGCAGGTCAGCGCCTTCGAGCGCCAACACCCGGGCGTCGGCACTGCCTCGGTCTACCGGGACCGCCTGGCCGCCTTGGAGGTCCGCCTGACCGAGATTCTCGAGCTCTACAGCGAGCGTCATCCCCAGGTGGTCAAACTACGCCAGGAAATGGCCAAACTCAAAGCGGCTCTGGAGCAACTGCCCGAGGTGGACCTGGGACATGACCGACTGGTGCGCCAGCGGCAACAGTTGGTCACGCTGGTGACCACCCTCAACGAACAGTTCCTGCAAAGGGACATCGCCTATAAGAGCAAGGTGGAAGAAAGCCTGCAGGAGGTGGCCATCATCCGCGCGGCTTCGGAGCCGACACCCCGGGGCGCAAGCCCCTTGCTGACGACGCTGCTGGGGGCGCTGGTGGGGCTCATCGTTGGGCTTGGTGCGGCGCTGGCTGCCCATGCCCTGGACTCCTCGCTGGCTACCATCGAGGGGGTGGAGGAACTGACGGGCCTGCCGGTGCTGGGTGAGATACCCTACCTGAGGGTGCGCACCCGGGGTCGGGGGTGGCGCTTTCGGGTGAAAGCGAAGTTGTGGCCGGGGTCGTGGCGGGAGCGGGAGCGGCTGGTCATCAAGTTCCCCTTGGCAAGTCAGGCCGCCGACGCCTACAAGAGCATGAGGAAGCAGCTCCTGGACCAACTGCCGGAGAGGGGTGATGCTGGTGGTCACGTCGTCCTGGTGACCTCGGCCGCCCCCAGAGAAGGAAAGACCATTACCGCCCTCAACCTGGCTCTGATCATGGGCCAGACCGGCATGCGGGTGCTGTACCTGGAGGCGGATCTGCGCCGACCGGCGGCGGCGTATCTGCTGGGTGTCGGCAGCAGAGCGGCGGGTTGGCCGAGCCGACTGGCCCGGTGGCTCCCACTGGGGGCGGGTCGGCGGACGCCGGCGGGCGATCGAAGAGGTCGGAGACCCAACGGTCGGCGGGGTGGTGTGCCGGGCTTGACGGACATCCTGGTGGGCGCAGCCAGTTTCCAGGACTGCCGGGTAGGTCTGACGGACCTGCTCCTGGGAGAACTGGGGTGGGATGAACTGGTCACCGTACCGGGCATCGACAACGTGGACTTCGTCTTCTCGGGCACCCGGGTCCGCAACCCGGCTGAAGTGCTGGCTACCGAGGAGTTGGCTGGGCTGTTCCTCGAACTGCGCCAGCGCTACGACATGGTGCTGGTGGACTGCGCGCCGGCCTTCCCCGTGCCCGACCCGGCCATCATCGGCCCGCTCACCGACGGGGCCTGCTTGGTCTATAACATCGGCATCACCTCTCGGCAGATCCTGGTCCGGGCGACCCACTTGTTGACCGGCTCCTCACGGGGCCGCACGGCTGGCCCGGGCGGTCCCGTCGGCGGCGAATCGGAGACGTCGGAGACCCCATCTCAGCGTCGCCGGACCCGACTGCTGGGCATCGTGCTCAACCAGATCCGCCCCGACGTACAACTCAAGCACTATTACTACTATCACTACCGCTACTACGGTGGTGCCTGAGGGCGAGCGGGAAGGCCGACTCCGCCATAGTAGCCTTGGCTGCGTCGGCCGGATCGGAGTTCGCTCATACGAGTTGCACGACCGTACGGCGAATGGCTTCCCAGGCGCGGTCCCCATTCCCCGGTCCGGAGAAAGGTGAGAGCCTATGAGGCGCGGGGTCCTGGCCGCTGCGGTTGTGGTGGCTGTCCTGGGTGTGGTGGTGGCCCTGCTGGTCGTGGGCCAACCGACGGACGTGGCCCTCCTGGTCGTGGTGGGGTTGGTCGCGGGGACGGTGACGGTGGTGGCGCCCCGAGTGGGTCTCTTCCTGCTGCTGGTGGCCATGCTCTTTTCTCCGGAGATACCCATCGGCAAACTGGCCGACCGTGCGGTCACCATGCGGGCCGACGACGTTCTCCTGGTTCTCATCGCGATGGGCTGGATAGTGCGCCAGGGGCTGTGGAGGAGGTTGGGGGTGCTGCGGCGCTCCCCGGTCAACGGGGTGGTGCTGGCCATGAGCGCGGTGATTGTAATCTCTGTGCTCGTGGGACTCCTCCAGGGCACCATTGTCAGCCCGGCCCGGGGCTTCTTTTTCGGGCTGAAACGTCTGGAGTACTTCGTAATCTACCTGATGGTCCTCAATGTGCTCGAGACCGAGTTCGACCTCAAACTGGCGCTGGTCCTCTTCGGGGTCAGTCTCTTGATCATCGACCTGGTGGCCCTGGTGCAGTACTGGTTTTTCCCTCTGGGCCTTCGCGCCCTTGGCGGCGTGACCGGTCCCTTCGGGGTGGGTGAGGCGAACACTCTGGCCGGGTTTTACCTGCTAATAATTCCCGTGGTGCTGGCCCTGGCGCTGAAGTCGCGCCGACCGGCGGCGACGGCGGCGCTGGTGGCCCTCGGGTTGCTCAGCCTGCTCTGCCTGCTGCTGACCAAGAGCCGGGGCGCCTACGTGGCCCTGCCTCCGGCGTTGCTGGTGTTGGCCTACGGTGAGCGCAAAGCGCTCCGCGCCCACCTCCTGGCCTTCCTGCTGGTGGGGGTGGCCGCGGCGACGCTTCTGCTGGTGGTCCTTGCCGGTCGGCCGGCGGGCGAGAACCTGCTGGTGCATCACGCTAAGCAGATTGGTTCCCAGTTCCGCTCCATCGGGGCGGTGCTCCGGGAGGGGCCGGAGGGTGACCCCTCCCTCAATGCTCGGGTACGAGCCTGGCGGCAAAAAGGGAAGGAGCTCACCGGGCAGGTCTTCCCCGACCAACTGGGGGGTGGGCCCCGTCCCCGTGGCGGCGTCGACCCGCAGGTCCTCCTGCAAGCCGTCCTTGGCCAGGGAGTGGGGGCCAAGAGGCTGGGCTGGATCGACAACCACTACGTGCGGGAGGTGTTGGAGACGGGTCTGCTGGGACTGGTGGTGTTCCTGTGGTTGAACTGGCGGCTCTTCCTGGAGGTGAGAAGGCTTTACCTTCGCAGTCCCCTTCCCTGGGCACAGGGCCTGGCCATCGGTTTCCTGGCCGGTCAGGCAGGCTTGCTTGTCCACGCCGTGACCTGTTCCAACTTCTATACCATCCGCACCATGGAGCCCTTCTGGTTCCTGGTAGGCTGTCTGATGCTGCACCGCTACCACCTGACCCGGAGCGAGACCGGTCCGCCCGCCGATCGTGTGGGGGCGACGAGCGGATGAAGTTGCGTGAACAGCGGGTGCTGGGCGCTTCCTTCTGGCTGGTGGGCTGTTCGCTGGCCCGGCTGGTGTTGACGGTGGTGGCTCGGGCCGTGGTGCTGGCGACTTTCGGGGCCGAGGGGGGAGACACGGACGCCTTCGTCGCCGCCTTCCGCCTGCCCCAAATCCTGGGTGACCACCTGCTGGGTGGGACCCTGTTTCTCTGTGTGCTTCCCCTGCTGGTGGAGGTGCGGAGCCGGCGGGGAGAGGCGGCGGCCTGGGCGCTGTTCCGCGGCGTGCTCCTGTGGGCGGCTCTGGCCCTGGGTGCTCTCAGCCTCTGCTACGGACTGGCCGCCCGGCCCATCCTGAGTCTCCTGGTTCCCGAACTGGCCCGGACCCAGGGCGCCCTTTTGCTGGAACTGGCCTACTGGCTGGCCCCGGCCCTGGGGCTTCTGGGTCTGAGCCTGCTGGGGACGGCGGGGCTTCAGTCGCGGCGGCATTTCGCCGTCAGCGCCCTGGCGACCTTGGCCGTGCCTGTGGCTGTCATCGTCTCCGTGACTCTGTTGGGGGAGCGAGCGGGGGTGACCAGTTGGGCCTGGGGTCTGGTGGCGGGCCTGCTGGTTCAGGTGGGGGTGCAGTTCTGGGCTCTAATGCAGTTTGGTTTTCGGTTCGGCCGGGCGCCGGTGGCTGAGCCGTCCTTGGGGAAGTCGCCGACGCGCCAAGGGACTCCGCCAAACCAGCTACGTCCCTCTCGCGAAGGCGGAAGCCGCTATGGCGACGGTGCGACGTGGCTCGTGGCGCTTACGGTGGCCGTGGCCATCGTGCTGGGACAGGTGAGCATCCTGGTGCAGCAATACTTCGGCAGCCGACTGCCCGGCGCCCTGACCTACTTGTACTACGCGGAGGGACTGGTGAAGCTTCCGCTTGGATTGACCCTCGTTCCTCTGGTCGCCGCCCTGTTTCCGCTGCTGGCTCATGACTGGAGCGAAGGGCGGCCGGCGGCAGTACGCGAGAACGTGCTTCAGGGATTGCGGGCTCTGCTCCTGCTCTCAGTAGGCGTCCTGGTCATGATGGTAGTCTCCGCACCCGGCCTCATCCACTTCATCTTCGTAAGAAAGGCCTTCACCGCCGAGAATGCCCAGCTGCTCAGCGGCGTCTTTCTCGTGTATGCCTTAGCGCTTCTGCCCCTGGGAGCGGGGCAATTGGTCAGCCGCTCCCTCTATGCCAGTGGGGCCGTAAGGTTGGTGCTCATGGCCAGTGGTGTCAAGTTGGTGGCGGCCGTGCTGCTCTACGCTGGTCTGTACCGCTGGGGTCGGCTCTGGGGGTTGGCCGGTGGGTATGTGGTCGTTCAGTGGGTGATGTTGCTGGCACTGGTCGGAGGCTTCGCCCGCCGACACGGGCCGGTGGGCTGGGGCGCTCTAATGCCGGCGGTCCGAGACACGCTGCTTGCCGGGGCCGCCGCGCTCCTGGTGGGGGGAGTCGTCCGCTGGCTGCTGCTTCGGCCCTGGAGCCAAGAGGTCTGGACCGACTTGGTGGCACTCGCCCTCGCCGGGGGTGTGTTCGTGCTGGTGGCGTGGCTCCTGGGCAACACCGAACTTCGCCTGTTGGTGGCTCGACTCCGGGAGAGGGCGACACGGTGAATCGAAGAGGTCGGAGAATCGGAGAGGTCGGAGAATCGAAGAGGTCGGAGACCCCATCGAAGAGGTCGCAGACCCACCTACCCAAAGGCGCGACTCTACCGATACGGTGTCCGCGTTGCGCCGGCACCCAGGAGGTGGCGCTGGACTGGCACGGGGCCCAACTCCGCTGCCCCCACTGCGGGAGTGGCTTTCCCTCGGTGGGTGGTGTGCTCGACCTGCGCGTGGGCTTGGAAGTGGAGCGGGGCCGCTGGCGCTTGGAGACCTTTGAGCGGGCGTACCGCGAAGTCGGCCCTTACCGCGACCACCGTGACTGGGCTCGTCGCAGCGGCATTCCAGAAACGGTGGACGCTCACATCCATGCCCGGGTCAAGGGCTGGCTCATGGATCACCTGGAGCCCCAGCCCGGCCAGGCCCTCCTGGACGTGGGCTGTGGCTCGGGGTTCCTCCTCTGTGACATTCGAGAGCGCCATCCGGGCCTCCGGCTCTGCGGTGTCGACGTCTCCCTGGCCCACCTGGCCAGCCTGGCCCGGCGCAAGCGCGACGACCACATCACCGACATCCTGGCTCTGGCCTCCGACGGTGAAGACCTGCCCTTCCCGGATAGCGCCTTCGATTGGCTGACCTGTAGCGAGGTACTGGAGCACATCCACCGGCCGGAGCGGGCCATCCAGGAAATGTACCGGGTCCTAAAGCCTGGTGGGAGTCTGCTGGTCACCACCCCCAACCGGGCTGCGGTGGTGCTGTGGGAGGCCGTGTCCTGGCTGCCTCGGAGGCTGCGTGGCCTCTTTCGCCGATGGCCGCGTCGCAGTGAAGGCGCCTACGACGAGGCCCTGTCCGGTCCTCGCCTGCGGGCGGCGCTGAAGCGGGCCGGTTTCCTCATTGAGCGCTTCCGTCCGGTGGTCTTCCTCCCGCACGAATCCTACTTCCAGTTCTTCCCGCCCTGGCTGGTCCGTTTCTGGCTCTGGCGGGCCCGGTTGATCGAACGCCACTTGCGCGGGCTGCTGGCTTGGCAGGGCCTCCACCATGTGGTCCGGGCCAGGAAGCCCGAGGAGCCCCAGCTGGCTCCTCGCAAGCGCGCCCGTGTTCTTTACGTCATCGACGACCTGATGCCCGGGGGCACCGAACGCGTACTTGTGGATACGGCGCTGCGCTTGCCTGAGGAGCGTTACCGCGTGTGTGTGCTTGCCCTGTTCGCGCGTGGCCCGCTTGCTGAGGAACTGCAGCGGGCGGGTCTGTCCGTGAGTTGCCTGGGCCTTTCTCGTCGGAGCGTTGCCGTCAAGGCGCTGGTCCTCTGGCGTTTGCTGCGTCGATTGAGACCGGGGATCGTGCACCTGTTTCGTGTGGGTTCGCGGGTGTTCGTCGCCCCTGTGGCCTGGGCCGCGGGCGTACCCCACGTCATCGGGCGTTGGGGGAGTCTTCCTGGGGACCGGCCTTGCCTCTGGCGCTGGGTGGACCGGCTGAGCTCCTGCTTCATGACGCACGCGGAGGCGTGCAGTCGGGCCGTCGCCGGAGCCCTACGCTGCAATTTCCTGCCTTCTCGTCTGGACGCGGACGTCGTCCACAACGCTACCTCGCAGCGACCACCTCCGTCTGGCTCTCGCCGACGGGCCCGTCGATTGCTCGGCCTGGCACGCCAGGAGTTGGTCATTGGGTGCGTGGCCAACCTGAACTGGCGCAAGGGGCACGAGTACCTGGTGCGGGCCTTTGCCAGCGTGGTGTCGGCGGAGCCTGGGGCCCGGTTGCTTCTCGTCGGCGAGGGCCCGTTGCGGGAGACCTTGGAACGCCTCACGCGGGAACTGTGCTTGACCGAGGAGGTCCGTTTCCTCGGTCGGCGGAGTGACGTATCCGAACTGCTTCCCGCCCTCGATCTTTTCGTCCTGCCCTCGACCACGGAGGGGTTGGGCGTGGCCTTGATCGAAGCAATGGCAGTTGGGCTTCCCTGCGTAGCCACTCGTGTGGGGGGCATCCCGGAGGTGGTGGTGGACGGGGAGACAGGACTCCTGGTACCCGCGCGGGACCCGGAGGCCCTGGCGCACGCCATACTTCGTCTGCTAAGTGACCCGGCGCTTGGTCGGCGGATGGGACGAGCGGGTCAGCGACGGGTGCAAGAGCGCTTCAGCATCGAGCGCTTGGTGGCCGATGTGGAGCGCAGGTACGCAGCGTTTCTCGGTACGGAAGGGCCCGCGACTGACCTCGGCGGTCTCCCGGGGCCTCCTCCTTCGGGCAGACCGGTTGCTGGAGCCTGACGGGCAGAGCAGGAAAGGGGACGGCGCGATGGTGTCGTCTGACCGTTCGACAAGCTCACGGTGCCCTGAGCCAGTGGTTCGACAGGCTCACCACCCTGAGCGTAGTCGAAGGGTCGAAGGGCACGTTCGCAAAGATCAGGGTCGACGGTGTGGTGACCCGCCTCGCATCTCCGTCATAATTCCTTCGCTGGACGGCTCCCGAGGTGGAAATGTCCCCCTCCTTCTGAGCGACCTCGCCGCGCAGACGGAGCAGGACTTCGAGGTGCTGGTCGTGAGCGGTGTTCGTCCCAACGGCCGGGCCCGAAACGTGGGGGTGCGACGGGCCGCTGGGCGGTACGTCGTCGCCATAGACGACGACGTCCGCCTGGGAGATGAGCGGGTGTTGGAGAACCTGGTTCGCCCCTTCGAGGAACGTTCGGACGTCGGTCTGACGGGCGCCTCCCAGCTCCTTCCACCCAATTCATCAGCTTTCGAGGAACAGAGCGCGCGGGCGCTGCCACGGTCCCTTTTCCCTGTCCAGGAGCGCCTGGTCGATACCGACCAGGTCAGTCACCTCTGCCTGGCCATGCCCAGGGAACTCTACTGGCAGTTGGGCGGGGAGAACGAGGAGATTCCAAGCGGCACCGATCCGGACCTGCGCCAGCGGGTCCGTCGGGCAGGCCTGCGGGTGGTGGTGGTGCCCAGGACCTGGGCCTATCACCCTGCACCCCGCAGCCTTATGGAACTTCTTCGCACCAGCTATCACAGGGCGCGCAACTCCCGCTGGGTCTCTCGGCATTTCCCCGGCCTGGCCTTGGACGTGCCGGCGGGTGTGGGTGCGGCGGTGCCCGAAGAGAGGCCCCCGGCGTGGCGGGCGGGCAGGCTTATCTTGGCGGTGATGCGGGGCTTGTTGGAGATGCGGTTGCTCTTCGTGGCCGCCCGGCTGGCTTGGGCGGTGGGTTGGCTTTACGAACAACTCTTTCCACGGCCACGATGAGCCTGGAGCGCATAGGGAGGGGGAGGTTGCGTATACTGTTCGTATGCGACTACTATCAGCCCCGGGGTGGCGGAGCGACTGAGCCTTTGTGTGAGGAGCTGTCTTCTCGGGGTCACGGGGTCTGCCTGCTTGCCGGCGCCGCCGCGGAGAGCCTAAGCCATCCGGGTGAGCCCTCGGCCTCCGTGTCGGGTAACTTTGACACGGTCCTGGTCCCCTACCACAAGGGCTCCAGCTTGCTGGAGGGGGCCCGGTTCCTGCAGCGGGTGGGGCGAGCGGCTCGGCGATTGGCTGAACGGGCCTCCTTTGACGTGCTCTGTCTGTACCAGCCTCTCAGTGGTGCCGGGGTGCTTCTGAGCGGGGCTTTTGCTCGCAGCCGGCGCGCTTACTGCTTCCACTCTCCCTGGCAAGCCGAGTGGGCCATTGAACATCCCCGGCCGACCTTCGCCGGGGCCCCCAGGAGGTGGCTCGCGTACCAGCGAAACGCTCTGCTTCGTAACCTCCTCGAAGACTGGGTGTTGCGGCGTTGTCAGTCGTACCTGGTGTACAGCCGGTTCATGTGGCGGCGGCTCCGGCAGTACCATCCTCGCATCGATCCTGGGCGAGTGCGGTGTTTTCCCGCTGGCAGAGACCTTCGACGGTTCTCTGCAGAGGTAAGCAAGGCCTCGGCGAGGCGCTCCCTTGGCTTACCGTTGCGGCGGCCCGTCTTGCTGACCGTGCGCCGGCTGGTGAGGCGCATGGGTTTGGATGCACTCCTTCAGGCGCTGCCTGCGGTGCTTCAGTCGGTTCCCAAAGCATTGTTGCTGGTGGGGGGCACGGGGCCGCTTCGCCCCCGACTGGAGGAACTTTCCGCCCGGCTGGGCACCGAAGCAGCGGTTCGCTTCCTGGGCCACATCGCCTCTGAGCAACTCCCCCTGTACTACCGGGCTGCCGACCTCTTCGTCCTTCCTACCAGGTATCTGGAGGGCTTTGGCCTGGTCACCATTGAGGCCCTGGCCTCAGGGACGCCCGTGGTGGGGACGCCCGTCGGGGGGACGGTGGAAATCCTCACCAGCCTGGACCCCGAACTGCTGGCCGCCGATGCATCGCCGGCGGCGCTGGCCGAGCGGGTAACCTGGTGGCTCACGCACCGGGCGGAACTGCAGGCGCTGAGCCGTCGGTGTCGGCGGTTCGTCGCGGAGCGCTACGACTTGCGGACGATGGCAGACCGTGTGGAACGTTGGTTCGAGGAGTTGCTGTCCGACCGGGTCCGAGAGGCGACGTGATTCGCCAGAGCGCCCTGGGGGGGTGACCGGGCCCCTCGTGGCGAGCGTCCGGTTGGGCGGTCCCCGGTGCGCGACCGTCAGACTATTGGCCGGCCTGATGGAGCATCGTACACTGTTTTTCGTCATCAATGGCAGCGGCTGAGGGTTGGAGAGGCGCCGTGGCTGACAACGGCACGAGCGGGCGACCGCAGAGGAGAGTTCGGCTGGCGCTGGTGGTGACCAGGCTCATCGTGGGCGGGGCCCAGCGGGTAGTGTGGTCCCTGTTCGAGCACCTGCCCCGTGATCAGTACGAGGTGGTGATCGTTGCCGGTCCTGAAGGACTGCCGAGGGACGCGAAGGACCTGATTCCTCCGGGGGCCGACGGTGAGGCGGAAACCCGGCATCGGCTACACATCGTGCGCTGGCTTCGGCGGGCGATCTCGCCCGGCCACGACCTTTTGGCGGTGTGGGAGCTGGCGCAGCTTCTTCGCCGACTGCGCATCGAGCTGGTACATACGCGAACGGCCAAGGCGGGTGTGATCGGCGGGCTGGCCGCTCGCCTGGCTCACGTCCGGGCCGTGGTGCATACCCCTGCCGGACACATCTATGACCCGCAGGCCCGCATTCAGGGCGTGTCGTCGCACCCTTGGCTCCGCTTGGGGCTGCTGCTGGTCGAGCGTTGGGTGGGCCGGTGGACCACCGTGCTCACCGCCCTGAGTCAGGCGGAAGCCCGGGAAACGGTAGCGTTGGGCCTGGCCTCGGCCGAGCAGATTGTCTGCGTGCCCAACGGTGTTGAAGTGGAGGTGTTTGCTCGTAAGCCCCCGGCTGAGAGGCTGCGGAGGCTTCGACAGGAACTGGAACTTCCCGCCCGGGCCAAGGTGGTCATCAGCGTTGGCCGGCTGAGTCCGGTCAAAGGACACCGGGTGTTGGTGGAGGCAGTGGCTATGCTGGCCCGCTCATGCGAGTCGTATGACCGGCCGGCGGGGTGGGCGGGTGAAGAAGCGGTTCGGGGTGTTCACCTGCTTCTGGTGGGGGAAGGGCCGGAGCGGGCGGCGTTGGCGGCGTTGGCCCAGAAGCTGGGCGTCTCCGAGAAGGTTCACTTCGCCGGCCGACGGGAGCCGAAGGAGGTTGCAGCGCTGCTTCACCTGGCCGACGTTTTTGTGCTGCCCAGTTACTACGAAGGGTTCGGGGTGGTCCTGCTGGAAGCGCAGGCGGCAGGGCTGCCGGTCGTGGCCACGGACGTGGGCGGGGTAGGAGAAGTGCTGGATGGTGGTCGAACGGGGCTCCTGGTCCCTCCGGGGGAGCCCGAGGCCCTTGGCCAAGCCGTGAGCCTGGTCCTCAGGGACGGAGCGCTCGCCGGTCGGCTGGCGCGGGAGGGCCGGGAGCGGGTGACCCGGGAGTTTCCGGTGGAGCGGATGGTGGAGCGTTACCAGGCAGTCTACCGCAGGGCCCTTGAGCTGGTCCGGGAGAGGCGATAGTGGGAAGGGCTTGGGGTGGTAAGTTGGAGCGCCTGGAGTGGGACGCGCGGCAACTCCGCCGCCGAGGCTGCCCGCTGTGCGAGGGCATCGAGGAGCGTTGGCTGCTCAGCGAGCGGGGTCTCGATATCGTCTGCTGCCAACGCTGCGGTCATGTCTATGTCAACCCCTGTCCCACGGAGGAGGAGCTAAAGGCCTTCTACCAACACTACTTTCCGCCCGAAAGCTCCGCCCTGTGGGCCGAGCAGATGTTAGGCGTGTTTCGCCGGGAAGGTGTGGACTGGCTGCGACGGCGAAGGGTTCGGCCGGGCCGGGTGCTCGATGTGGGCTGCGGGTACGGCTTCTTCCTGCGCCAACTCAAGGACCGGGGCTGGCAGGCGCTGGGTGTGGAGCCTGCTCGGGAACCGGCCCGCTACGCGCGGGAGGTGTTGGGGCTGGAGGTGCGCACGGGCGCCCTGGAGGAGGTGCCCTTGCTGGCGGAGGGGGTTGACGTGGTCACGCTGTGGTATGTGCTGGAACACCTGGCTGACCCACTGCGGGTGCTCAGGCAGGTGGCAGCGCTGCTTCGAGCCGGCGGGTTGCTCATCGTTCGCGTGCCCAACGCCAACGTGCGCATTGACCGCACTCTGGCCAAACTGGGAGGCTGGACTGAACCCCTCTTTCTTATCAATCCACCCCGGCACTTGAACGACTTTACTGCCGCGACACTGGCGTTCGCTTTCAAATGTGCGGGGATCCGGGTGCTCGAAGTGCGCAACAGTTGGCCCCGGCGAACGGGCGCGGCCTGGGAACTGCTCCGGCGCTGGGGGTGGTACTGGGGGGCAGAGCTGCTTCGGGTGTTCCTCGGGCGAGGGGTCCTGGTCGGCTCTTCCATCACCGCCTACGGGGTGAAATCCGATGCGACCTGACCTCGGATGGGCGCTGGTGGCGGCCCTGCTGGCAGTGGGTGTGTCGGCGGCAGAGGAGCCGCTTACCCAGGTGCCGGCCAGCATTCGGGTGGTGACCACCGTGAGCGCGGGGACTCTGACCCCGGCGGAGGTGGTGGCCAAGGCCGAGGCCGAAGGCGTCCGTGTCCTGGTCATCACCGATCAGTTGCTCACCCGGGCCGAGTACGGTCTCTGGCCCCTTCGCCGCCTGCTTCGACGGGTGATGGAGCGGCCCTCCGTGCTCACCTACGGCCCCGAGCGCTACCTGAACGAACTGGCCGAACTGGATCGCCAACACCCCGGGGTCCTGGTCATAGCCGGCTTGGATGTGTCCCCTCACTACTACTGGCAGGGCAGCCCGCTTGCCCGCGACCTCGCGGTCCGCCAGTGGAGTGAGCAGATGACGGTCATCGGACTCACCGACCCCGAAGCGCTCCGTCTGGCTCCGCTGGTGGCCAACCCTCACCTGGGTCGTTTCCTCGGGTCGCCTCTGATGCTGATTGGACCGCTGGCCGCCCTGGTGGTGGCGGGGACGGTCTCCTGGCGGGTGCGATACGGGTTCACGGTGAACCAGAGGCTTCTCCGTCCGGTGGCCCTGCTGGCGGTGGTGGTGAGCGTCCTTTTCCTGGTGAACAACTTCCCGTACGACAGCCCGGGACCCTCGCCGTACGCGGGTGACCCGGGCGTGGGGCCCTATCAGGACTTTATCGACTACGGCCGGGGCCGGGGGGCGCTGGTGTTCTGGTCCCACCCGGAGATGACGATGCAGGCGACCATCTCCGGGGTCGAACTTCTGACCCGTCCCTACACCGACCACGTGCGCCAAAGCAGGGGAGCGACCGGGCTGGCGGTGGTCTACGGCGACGCCCGTCGCGCGCACCTCCCCGGGGAACTGTGGGACGTGCTCCTGGGGGAGTACGCCCGGGGAGAGCGGGCGGAGCCGACCTGGGGTATCGGTGAAGTGGATTTCCACGGTGGACCGGTCGACCGGCGGGGTGAACCGGCCAGTTTCAGGCAGGTGGAGACGGTGCTTATGCTGCACGAGGTGTCGGCCGATGATGTGGTTGAGGCCCTGGGAAGCGGTCGGTGCTACGCCCGCGCCGGTCGCCGGGGGCGACGTCTGTGTCTAAATGAGTTCGTGGCCAGCGATGCCGCCAGCGGCGAGGAAGCGCGCAGCGGCCAGGAACTTCGAAGCCGGGGCCGGGTGTCCGTGGTGGCCGAAGGGAGTACAGAGCAGGGCCCGGAAACTCTCCCTGGCCGCCGACTGGCGGGGGGCCGCCAGGGGACGGTGACCCTGGTTCGCAACGGCCAGGTGGTCCGGAAGGAGCCGTTTCAGGAGAACTTTCAGATTCGGCTATCGGAGGACCTGCCCGGGGGTCTCAACTGGTACCGGGTGCTGGTGGAGCACCCGGACAGCGGGGAACTGGTCAGCAACCCCATCTTCGTGCGCGCTCCACAGGGGGACGCGGGCGTCCGGCGCGGCGAGTCAGGCCGCAAGGAGCAGCCATGAGTCCGAGTGTGACGGAGGAGTTCCTGGCCAAGCAGACGTTCCTGGTCATCAGCCCCCACGCTGACGACGAAGCCTTCGGTTGCGCCGGCACCATGGCTCGGGTGAAGCACCTGGGGGGCAAGGTCTATGTGATGCTGATGTCGGTGGGCGACATTGTCCAGTACAACGGTCGGCCCGGCCCGGTGCGGGGGGAGGTACGGGAGGAAGAGTTCGTCCGGGCCATGGAACTGCTAAAGGTGGACGGTTACGACGTCGTCTACCGCGACGCCCAGACCCACCTGCGCCTGGACGCCCTCCCCCGCCGAGAACTCATCGCCAAAATCGAACGGGAGAGCGCCGTCTCCCTGGAGCGGGTACGGCCGACCGTGGTCGCACTTCCCGCCATCTCCTACAATCAGGACCACACAGCCGTCTTCCACGCCGGATTCACGGCCTGCCGACCTCACCTGCCCGAACTCAAGCATTTCCCACCCGTGGTGCTGGCCTACGAGAACCCCACCCTGTTCTGGAACGTGGAGCGGGAGAAGTTCCACCCCAACTTTTACGTGGACATCAGTGACTTCCTGAAGGTGAAGTTGGAAGCCTTGCGCTGTCACGCCTCCCAGGCACGCCCGTCCCTGCACCACTGCAGCCTGGATAACCTGGAGAGCCTCACCCGGGTACGGGGGCGGGAGATCTCGGTGGAGTGTGCTGAGGCCTTCATGTGCTTCCGCTTCGTGCTCTGAGCGCGTCCAGCCCGCTCATGCGAGTCGTATGACCGGCCGGCGGGCCGAACGCGGTTGTCGTCCGCCTTCGGGGGACGAAGTCCGCTCATACGAGTCGCACGACCGGGGAAAGGTAGGCTGTGCCTGAGCAAGCCGTAGGGCCCTTCGACTCGGCTCAGGGTGGTGAGCTTGTCGAATCGAAGAGGTCGCAGAATCGAAGAGGTCGGAGACCCACCCCACCACTCATCCACCACTCCACTCCCACCCTCGGTGAGGCCGAAGCCCGGGCCCTGGCCCAGGTGGTGGCTTCGGGCTACCTGAGCCGGGGGCCCGAGGTGGAGCGCTTGGAGGGGGTGATGGCCGAGCGGCTCGGCCGTCGGGGAGCCGTGGCCACCGGCTCGGGCACCCAGGCCCTGGAACTGGCCTTGAGGGTGCTGGGAGTGGAGCCGGGCGCCGCGGTCATAGTGCCCAGTTACACCTGCACCGCGGTGCTGGATGCGGTGGTCTCGGTGGGGGCCACGGCAGTCCTGGCCGACGTCTGCCGGGACACGCTGAACCTGACCGCCGACACGGTTCAGGTCAGGCTGTCGTCGCGCACCGGGGCCGTCGTCGTGCCCCACATGTGTGGCTTACCGGCTCCCATCGACGAAATCTGCAGGCTGGGGGTTCCCGTGGTAGAGGACTGCGCCCAGTGTCTGGGAACGACGTGGCGGGGCCGGCCGGTGGGCGGCTGGGGCGTGGCCTCTATCCTCTCCTTTTACGCCACCAAGGTGCTGACGACGGGTTACGGAGGCATGCTCCTCGCCGACGAGGAGGCCCTGTTGAAAGAGGCCCGTGACCTGATAGACTATGACGAACGGGAGGAGTATCGCCGACGACTCCATCCCTGCTTTTCCGAACTCCAGGCCGTACTGGGGCTGGCCCAGTTGGAGAGGCTGGAGGGGTTCGTGGAACGTCGTCGGGCCATCGCCGACCGCTACACCGAGGCCCTTGGGGGGTTGGCGGTCGCCGTGCCTCAGGGCGAAGGGCACATGTACTTCCGATACGTGCTCAGGTGCGAGGGGCCAGGTGAGGGGCTCATCGGCTGGCTTGGGCAGCGCGGCATCGAGGCCAAACGGCCCGTCTATCGCCCGCTCCACCAGTACCTGGGTCTGCCCGAAGAGGAGTTCCCGGAGTCTCAGTGGCTCCACGAGCGCGTGGTATCGCTGCCCATCTATCCGAGCCTGAGCGATCGACAAGCCGAGCGGGTCATTGAGGGTGTGACCAGTTTCGTTCACCACTGTGAGTGACGCCTATGTTGGTGACCGGTCATCAGCCGAACTACCTCCCCTACCTGGGCCTGTTAGCGAAGGTGGCCCGGGCAGACCTTTTTGTGGTGGTGGACAACGTGCAGTTCGTCAAGCGGGGGCCGTTCGGCTTCCAGCACCGGGCCAAGATCCGCGCCGCCCAGGGCTGGCACTGGCTCACCGTGCCGGTCATCACCAGCGGGCGCTTCACCCAGCACATCAACGAGGTCGAGATCGACCGCCGGCTCCCCTGGCGCCGCAAGCACTGGGGAAGTATCCGGAGAAACTACTCCCGGGCGCCCCACTTCTCCGCCGGCCCGCGGCCCGACTTTTTTCGCCAACTGTACGAGCGCGACTGGGAGCGTCTCATCGACCTCAACCTGACCGTGCTGGGCTACCTGCTAAAAGCCTTCGGCATCACCACTCCCATGGTGGTGGCCTCGGAGGCGGGCATCGAGGGACGGGCCACGGGGCTCATCCTTGACATCTGCCGAAAGACCGGAGCCAGTGCCTACCTCCACGGCCGTCACGGCCGCGACTACGCCGACCTGGCCGCCATCCGCCAAGCCGGCTACGCCAACTTCGTCCTCGACTTCCAACACCCCACCTACCCGCAGGTTTATCCAGGTTTTCAGTCCAACATGGCCAGCATCGACCTGCTGTTCTGCTCGGGAGGGGAGGCCGGTCTGGAACTGCTCCTGGCCGGAAATGTGCCCCGTCCCCTCGACCAGGTCGACGCCACGCGGACCGGAGGATAACTATGCCCTGGCGCGCCCTGTTCGTGAGCCCGGAGTTCTGGTTGATCTCAGGGCAGTTGCTGGTGATCTCGGCCCTGGTGGCGCTGGCGGCGACTTGGCTGGCGGCGCCGCTCTTGAAGAGGGCGGGCATTGTCGATCGCCCGGCACCGGGCAAGGTGCACCGCCACCCCGTTCCCAGGTTGGGTGGGGTGTGCATCTTCGTGGGGTTCGCGGCGGCGCTGCTGTGGCGAGGACCGATGACGGAGGCGGAAGGCGCCATCCTCCTCGGCGGGGTTCTGGTGATGGTGGTGGGTGTGCTGGACGACGTCTGGCGGGTGCCGGCGGTGGCGAAGTTGGCCGCTTTGGTGGTGGTGACGGGGCTTCTGTACCGCAGCGGGGTGCGACTGAGTCTGACGACCGTAGTCTGGTTGGACGTGCCGCTGACCTTTCTCTGGATGGTGGGGATGGTGAGCGCCATGAACGCCCTGGACCACATGGACGGGTTGGCCGTGGGGGTGGGGCTGGTGGCGGCGTTGATGTTCTTTTTCGTGGGAGCCCAGACGCAGCAGTTCTCGTGGGCCTACCTGTCCATCGCCCTGGCCGGGGGTCTGCTGGGCTTCCTGGTGTTCAACTTCCATCCGGCCCGCATCTTCATGGGCGACTCGGGCGCCTTCTTCCTGGGTTACACCCTGGCGGCGATGGGGGTGATGGGGGGATGGAGTACGCATCCGGTCAAGGCGGCCATCATCCCCGTCCTCATCCTCAGCGTGCCCATCTTCGATTTCGCCTACGTGCTCGCCAGCCGGTACCTGGGGGGGACCACCTCAACCATACTCAAGACCATTACCTACCGGGGCACCGATCACCTGGGGCATCGCTTGAGCCGGTTGGGCTGGCGGCCGCAACTGGTGGCCTTGTTTGTCTATTTCGTGAGTGTGTGTGTAGGTGTGGGGGCGGTGGTGTTGCGCAACGTGCCTCCGTTGGAGGCGGTGCTCTTGCTGGGTCAGCTTATCATGGTCTACGTTATCATTACGATTCTCATGCACCAGCACCCAGCGCCGGCGGGTCCGGATGCGGGGGCGGCCGCTGAGGGTCGGGCGGGCGGCGTCAGCGGGGAGGTGTAGTCTTCCACTTCTGCGCTCGGGAGCGGCCATGTATGAGGCGTACTGGGGCCTGCGGGAGAAGCCCTTCGAGAACGTTCCTGATCCGCGGTTCCTCTTCCGCTCAGCGGAGCATGAGGAGGCGCTGGCCCGGCTGCGCTACGCCGTCACCGCCCGCAAGGGCGCGGCGATGCTCACCGGGGACTACGGCAGCGGGAAAACGCTGCTCAGCCGAGTGCTTCGCCGAGAACTCCGGGGTGACGCCCGCTATCAACTTGCCCTCATCACCTACCCCAAACTCACCGGCACCCAGTTCCTGCGCGAACTCCTCTACCAACTCACCGGAGCCGAGCCCCGAGGCGACAAGACCCGGGTACTGCACGCCCTCCAGAGACACCTGGAGAAAAACGCCGACGGGGACCTGGACACGGTGGTCTTCATCGACGAGGCCCAGACAATATCCAGCAAAGTCCTCTTCGAAGAGATTCGCCTACTGCTTAACTTCCAGCGTGAGGACCGTTTCCTGCTTTCCCTGGTCTTCCTCGGCCAGCCCGAACTCAAACGAAAGGTTGACGCTCTTCCCCAACTGAAGCAGCGGCTGGCCATTCGCTACCACCTGCGGAACCTCTCGCCCGAAGAGACCAGCGGCTATGTCGCTCACCGGCTGCGCGTGGCCGGGGTCCAGCGGCAGATCTTCTCCCCGGAAGCGCTCCTCCGGGTGGCCGGCTACAGCCAGGGCCGGCCCCGAGGCATCAACAACGTCTGCGACCTGGCGCTGGTGGTGGGGGCGGGCCGCGGCGCCTCCGTGGTGGATGCGGAGTTGGTCCGTGAAGTCATCAGTGACCTGGAAGGCGGCCCGGAGGCGTAAAACAAAGGCCAACTGCGACCACGAGCGACGGTGGAGTTTTCCCTTGCGAGGAGAGCCAGTATCAGGTAAGTGTCCTCTTTTGAGCGCCGTCTCTTCACCGGCTGTCGTTTTCCTGTGTGTCCTGGGTGGGGTGTTGGCGTCCGCTACAAGGATCGGGGGCCTGATCAATGATCCGCTTCTCCGACCTCTCCGGGGATAAGCCACCCCGGTCGACCGGGCCCGAGGTCGCTGGTTCGGGCGAGTCCGGGCGAGCGATTCGCCCGGAGAACGAGGATGCGGTCAAGGACCTCTACCGCCAGGCCTGCGATCTGATAGCGGCCAGTTTCGATGAACTGGGCAAGGGCCAGCGCTTCGACCTGTCCCGCATCGAAGGACTGGCCGTGGCCCTGGGGGAGGAGTTGGAGGCCGACGACCGAGCCGGGCTTCGTCTGGTGGCCGAAGACTACGACCCCCACCACTACCTCGCACCTCATTCGGCAAACGTTTTCTTGCTGGCGGTCCGGTTGGCCGGCGCCTTGGGTGTTGAGCCCGAGGTCCTGCGCCAGGTCGGGGCCGGGTCCCTGCTGCACGATGTGGGGATGCTCTGGGTTCCCCAGGAGGTGTGGGACAAGCCCGGTCGGCTTTCTCCCAGCGAGGTGGGGGTCATGCAGATGCACCCGGAGCGGGGTCGCGAGGCCGTTGTGGAGGTAGTGCAGGCGTCTCATGCGAGTCGCCCGACCGAACTCCTGGAAACCATCGTGCTCCAGGAGCACGAGCAGCCCGACGGCGGAGGCTACCCGAATGGGTTGAGGGAGATCAACACCTTCGCCAACCTGGTGCGGGTCGCCGATTTCCTCGAAGCCTACACCCACGCGCGGGCCTATCGACCCCAGGGGCTGGCGTTGACCGACGCACTGCGGGTCCTGACCGAATCTGCAGGGCGCCAGTTCGACTCGGCAATGGTCAAACTGGTCCTGCACGAACTGACCGTTTACCCCGTGGGCACTCGGGTGGAGTTGTCCACGGGTGAGGTGGCTGAGGTGGTGGCCGTCAACAGGGGTCACCTGCTCAAGCCCGTGGTCTTGGTGGTCGAGGACGCCCAGGGGCATCGCCTGACGGAGCCACGCCTGGTGGACCTGGCCGAGCGACCCGGCCTGTACATCCGTGGGGT
>CBDVDV010000021.1:0-29566 GCA_965372835.1 uncultured bacterium
GTCCCCTCACTTGATGGCGATTTCCTCGATGAAGCACCGGACCGAGCCGGGAGCCCAGTCGGGAGGGACGTTGTCAGCGGTGCTGATGAAGCGTTTGGCGAAGTTGGAATCGACAGGTGAGTTGTTGTCGCCAATGGACAGGCCGTGAGCAAGGAGGTCGGTTCGGGCTGCTACCTGCACACCGTCCTCATCGAGCAGGCTGAAGCGGACGTTGAGATAGGTCACCGTCCTGGGTCCGGTGTTGCGCACGGTGCCGGTGAGTTTGACCTTGGGTGTGTCGCCCAAGCGCTCGGCTTTCACCTCGATGGACACGTGCTCGCGGTAGGCGTCAGCCTCCAGACCGAGTGCGCCACCCCCATACATCTCCCCGAAGGCCGAATCCAGCCGTTGGCCGACCTCTTTGCGGGCCCCACGCTCCGCCCCCCTCTCCGCAGCATCACGAATCCCACAGCCAGCAAGGAGAACGCTCCAGACGAGCGCAGCGGCCAGCGCCCCCGCGGCAGCTGACCTTGGTCGGTCTTGTTTCGTTGCCGAGCTACGGTGCTTCTCCATGACCCGAGTGCTCCAGGCCCTAAGGCGCGTCCCGCAGGCGGAGGGAAGCGCCTTTGCCGCGCGCGGTCACCCGCTTTCCGGCTCCAGGCCCACTTCGAGGATGTCGGTCGCGATCTTCGTGCCGTCCCAAGTCGTCGGGACCCACCAGTCGCAATCGAACGATTTCTGGTCGTGAGTCGGCACAGGGGTATTGTTGGAACCGAACGGATACTGGTGAGCGAGCAGGTCGTCGTCGCAGAAGACGGTTTCGCCATCCTCGTTGACAAACGAGAAACGGACTTTCAGGAAGACAATGGCTCTGTCGCCGTCGTTCCTGACGGTGCCACGAACGACGACAAGCTGTTCACCTTCGCGCACCTGCTTGCGCGTCGGCGTAAGCGAGAATGAGATGTGAGACCGGTAATCGTCGCCAGCGGGCCCCTTCACACCCTCGATCCCCATCACTTTTTCCAGGGCGCGCTCAACCATCTCCGCTTTCTTCTTCTCCTCGAGAGCGCCCAGGACTCTGTTGACCACATAGACTCCGAACAGCAGCACGGCGACGACGATCACGGTGATGGCGATGGGCCAGAGCGAGGTCGTTTTCGCCGGCGCTCGAGACCCCTGTCCTCCACCGCTTTCGGACTGCCCTTGCGACATCTGCCGTCCTCCCCTACCGATGACCGGGCAGCCAGGCCACGCCAAACTACCGCAGCACGACCTCTTTGCCGCCGGCGTCCATGGACTTCTGGATGGCGTCCAGGATGCGCACCGACAGGATGAGGTCGTTGTAGGGGATGGGGGGCTTGCCCGTCCTGATCATCTTGAGGAAGAGTTTCATCCCGTAGTAGTAACCGGCGAAGCCTCCAGCACGGTCGTACTCAGCCAACCCCTTGGAGCCGAAGACCACGGCACTGAAAGGAACCCGGGCCTTGTCGATGATGTTGAGCGTGACCACGGCCCCGGTCTTGTACCCCACGGTGGCGATGACCGACCCGTCGTAGTCCGCAGCACGGACCGACCTGACCTTGTTGCCGAAGACCTCCAGCATCAGTTCCACGGAGTGGACACCGTAGAAAAACACCCCGGCGTACTCGCTGCGGCTGCTTCCGGGGCCGGTGATGATGCTGGCGCGGACCTTGCCGACGCCCTTCAAGTCCTTCTTCAGCCTCTCAACGGGCGGACCCAACCGGATGGTGGAGAAACTGGCGATGGGGGTGCGTTTCCTGCGCGCCAACTCCACCATCTTCCTGGCGTGGGCGACGCTGATGGAGAAGGGCTTGTCGATGAAGGTCGGAATCCTGGCTTCGATGAAGGGCCTGGCGTACTTGTAGTGGAGGGCCCCGTGACGGAAGTCCACGACGGCTGCATCCACCATCCCCAGCATGTCGGTCGGCCGTTTGACGATGGTCGGGACCTTACCCATCTCGGCCACTTCCCTGTTGCGCTTGTCGTTGAGGCCGTAGATGGCCACCACCCTAGCGCCCGCGATGTGGCTCTTCTCTCCCTTGACGTTGAACAGGCGCGAGAAGGCGATGCTGTGTGAGTTATCCGTCCCCAGAATCCCGATGCGAATCATACCCCATCCTCCCAAACCAGGAACCTTAGCCGTGAATCCACACGGGCGCACCGTACCTCCGTGTGAGTGTCCTGTCAACACAATAAGGCGGCCCTGCGCGGCCGGCTCGCCTCTTCACCATCCGAGGTGGAGCCCGGTCAATTTCCGTGCTCACTCGCCCCCACCGAGGGATGCCCTCGTCCGTGGCCCGCACCCGCTGTGGGCGACCGGAGGCTTGACACCGGCGCCCCGATGGACGATAATCATACCCGGAGAGGCCCCATCGTCTAGCCTGGTCCAGGACACAGGCTTTTCAAGCCTGCGACACGGGTTCAAATCCCGTTGGGGCTACCAGTTTGGTAAAGCAGCCCTTCGGCGACCACGTCGGAGGGCTTTCCTTTTGTCGCAAGAGAGGTTAGGCTCAGCCAAGCACGCGGTGGCGCCGAGGGGAACACTAGGACGAGTTCCCGAGGTCAGAGGAACGAGCATGGGTACGACTATCTGGATCGACGGCGACGCCTGTCCGGCAGGCATAAAGGAAATCGTCTTCAGGGCCTCCCAGCGCCTTCAGATACCTGTCTGCCTGGTCGCCAACGCCCAGATCTCCACGCCGTCGTCGCCGCTCGTCTCAGCGGTCTGCCTGGCCCAGGGAGCGGACGCAGCCGACAAACACATTTTGGAGGCGATGTCGGCCGACGATATCGTCATCACTGCTGACATTCCCCTGGCGGCTGAGATCGTGGAGAAGGGAGCGGTTGCCATCGATCCTCGGGGCGAACTCTATACCGAGGACAACGTCAAGGAACGGCTGTCTGTGCGGAACTTCATGCAGACGCTCCGGGGCGGGGGACTGGTGCTGGGTGGTCCACGGCCGCTCGCGGCCGCGGACAAGCAGAGGTTCGCTGCCACGCTCGACCGATTGCTGACCAAGAAGTTGAGGAATACGTCGTAGCATGGAGGCCCGGGGCGACGGTGACAAAAATGCGGGCCGCCCGAAGACGGCCCGCACCGAAAACCACCGCCTTACTTCTTCTTTTTCTTCTTGGTGGTGGCCTTCTTTTTACTCCTACATCCACATGTCTTACACATAGGCACCACCTCCTTTCAACTGGACCTCGTTACCCACCAGCACTGCAGTGCTGCACGAATCATCCACTAACAACTATCGCTCAGAACCGTCCTGCTGTCAACCGATATTACGGTTATTTCTTTCGTGCTCGCCGGCCAGGAGGGAGCCCTGGTCACGCCTGGCAGATGTAGAGGTAGGGGTCCTTGTCGGTCTCGCCACAGTAGAGCGTCCCGTCGAGGCCGACCGTCCTCATGTGGATGTGGCAGGCGACATGCCCAGGCAAGCGGGACGGACGGCAGAGAGGACCCAGAGTCACCGCTCTCGGTACAGCCCAGTTCTTGGCTCTTGGAGGTCAACCCGGGAGACTATTCCTCGTTCTGGGCAGGGGACACCGCGACGACAGTGCCATACGACCGGTACGGCTTTGTGGGATCCGTCGGCGGCTCGAAGAACGCGCTGAATACGACGTGGCTAACACCGTCAGCGATCCCGGGGAACAGTGTGACGACGTTAGGCAACATCGCGCGAGCCTCTTCCTTCAATGCTGAAGGGTCGGTCGCCGCCACTTTGGACTCGTAGCCTACCAATGGGAAGAGCTCACCTTTGACGAACTGAGGCCTTACGAAATAGATGGCGGGCCTGGTCGCCACGTCCGAGATGACGATGGGGAACTCGTACCTGGCGTTCAGGGCCTCCTGGATCTTCTTGTCGAGAGCCTTGACCTTCTTCTCTTCCGCGTATTGGATAAAGGGCGCCGGCCGGATGCAGCTCCCTGCCACCTGCATTCTCAGTGCCGCCGGTACCAGGTAGCCCTTTTCGAACAGGCGTTTCGCGTCCTGGCACCATTCCAGGGCGGCTTTCCCGGCAACTCGGAGTTCACCGAGGTGAAGGTGGTAGAGGCGCCAGCGATCCTCGTGCTTCACGTACACGAAGCTGAACAGGAGATCTTTGAACGCCCCTTCGGTCTGCAAAAGCGAGACAAAGATGTGTTCGCTCGTCCCCGGCAGTGACATGAAGAAACCGGCTTCGCTGGTTGGCAGATCAGAGGGGATGACAGGGCTGTAGCTGCCGACCTTTGTCAGTGTGACAGAATACTCGTGAAACACCTTGAACTCCCTGTCGGGGAGGAGGTTGCTGGATTGGCCGACGAACGTTTCAAGGGTACGTCTGAATCCCTCCTGCTGTTGGACCTCGGGCACGAATAGGTCAAAGACTGCGGAAGAGGCCCTCTTCCGGATGCTGTCCATGATCTCATGGTTCAACTTATGGATATGGTCGCGGAGCGGTTCAGCAATCTCCTCATCCCGCAGGGATCGATACGCGCCGACACCGACAGAGACGGGCGGTCGTTGTTCATCGGCACGAGCTGCGGAGAAGGCTGACCCGATCAGAGAGCAGACGATGATTGAGCGAACCAGTATGGCACAGTTGACCACCTTGCCTGACTGGCTAAGTAAGCCGTAAACCTTAATGCCCATTCCCAGCCTTTCCGGACAACAGACGCTCGGCGCCAGCCCTCGGACGCGGTCGAGGCGCCGGTTGGTCGCAGAGCCGAGCCGTCACACCCTGCAGATGTAGAGGTAGGGGTCCTTGTCGGTCTCGCCACAGTAGAGCGTCCCGTCCAGCCCCACGGTCATCATGTGGATGCGGTAGGCCACGTGACCGCCCAATGCATCGGACTCGCGGGACCGGCGCGTGCGTCGGCGGGTCTCGGCGCCGGCGCCGACGGGCCGGCCCTCGGCCTGTTTCGCCCGGGCTTCCGTCGGCATCTCGTCCCAGGGCACAACGATAAAACCCAGACTGGTGAGGTCTTCGCTTTCGATGTCCAGGACGAACACCGACGCTTCGGTGGAGCCGGTGCACCCGTAGACGGTCCTTCCGTCGGTGCCCAAGGCCATCGCAGGTATCCGGCCCTCGACAGCGGGCTTCCCCAGGTATCGGGTTCGGCCTTCTTTCGGATCGAGCACGAAGACGTAACCCCCCTGCTCGTAGCCCACGCGGGCCCAGTCGCCCGTGCCGCCGTAGAGGAGCCCGTTGGGGGCCAGGACGATACTGTCTAAGTTCTGGCCCTCACCGGGGAGGGTGATGCGGGTCTTGATAACGCGGTCTTCGGCAAGGTCGTACTTGAAGAGCCGACCGTAACCGTAGGAGCCCCAAACGTTGCCGTCGGCGTCGACGGCGATGCTGTGGGTGAGGTGAGGGCCGATGTGTCCTTTGTCCTCGCCCTTTTTCGTTCCGATGTCGTAGGTCCAGAAGCGGTTGGACGGGTAGGTGACGCCGTAGACGCGTCCGCGCTCGGCGTCCACGGCCATGCAGAAAGTCCCCTCGTTGGGGATGCGTACGCCGAGGTCGGTGAAGGCGCCCGAAGCCGGGTCGTACTCGATGAGCCGACCCCCTTCGTAGTCCAGGTACACGTAGTCGGGCATGGCGTCGCTGTAGCGGTGGCCGGTGCCCAGGTAGATTCTCCCGTCAGGGCCCTTCCCGATGCTGTGGTGGACCTTGTGGTGACCGGCTACGACCAGGCCCAGGTCTTCGATATCGTCGGTTTCCGGGTCCAGGCGGAAGGCCAGGCGGTCCCGGCCGGTCACGCCACCGTAGATCTTCCCGTCGCCGCCCGTAACCAGGGCCACCACCGCGCTGGAGTTGCCGACGTGCACTTCCTTCATCCGACACTGCATTGCTGACATCGCTCGGGGTCTCCTTGCCACGGTCCGGAGAAAAGGGCCTTCGAGTCCGTGCACCATAGCGCTTGACGGCCCCCGGAGCAAGGCGCTGCCATGAACCTGAGGAATGCTCAGTCGCGACCTTGCCAGCCGTGTCCCGGAGTAGTAAGGTGTACGTCCCTTGCGGTTTCGGCCGTCAGTATTTCCCAGGAAGGCGTTGAATGTTAGTCCACCTGCCCGTTGCTGACATTGACGTGAGTGCGGGCGGGCTTCTTCTTTTGGGGCTGGTTATCGGTGTCCTGAGCGGTTTCTTCGGCGTGGGGGGAGGGTTCCTGCTGACACCCCTGCTCAACGCCGTCTTTGGGGTCCCCTTCCCGCTGGCCGTGGGCAGCAGCCTGGCCCAGATGACGGGGACGGCCGTCTCCGGGGTGGTCCGCCACCGGGGTCTGGGCAACGTCGACTACCGGCTGGGCTTAATCATGCCGGCAGCCGCAGTTTTGGGACTGGGTCCGGGCGTGTTGCTGCTCAGCATGCTCAAGGGCTACGGTGAAGTTGCCGTTTTCGGTGCGTCCATTCGCTTAGCGGACCTGGTGGTCTCGCTCATGTACATCCCGCTTCTGATCGGAATCGCCCTCTGGATGTGGTCGGAAACGAGAGACGCCAAGCGGGGCGTGAGCAAGGCCGATGGTCATCATTGGGCCTTGGCTCGCTGGGCGCAATCAGTACGGCTTGGCCCACACGTTTCGCTGCCAGTCTCCGGTGTGGCGTCTCTCTCCATCTGGCTTCCGCTTGGAGGCGGCCTGGTTGTTGGGTTTCTTTCCGGGTTTCTGGGTGTGGGGGGAGGCGTTCTTCTTGTCCCCTTGCTGGTATACGTGGTGGGTGCTCGGACGATTGTGGCTGTGGCCACGAGCCTTTTTCAGGTCATTGTCATCGCGGCGATAGGCAGCGTCTTTCATCATTTCAAGGGGAACGTGGACGCGGTGCTGGTCATCTGGGTGCTCATCGGCGGCGTGGTGGGCGCCCAGATCGGGGCCACCTTTACCAAGTACGCTTCCGGCCCCCGTATCCGTCGATGTTTCTCCTACCTCACCCTCGCCGCAGCCGTGCTGGTCGCCGGCAAACTCATCGTGCGTCTCTGGGGTTGAAAGCCGCCTGTGTTTCAGCGTCGGCCGGGCCGCAGCCCCTCGTTTACGAGGAACTCGTGTAGCCTGAGAGGATTGTTCGTCACAATACCGTCGACGCCAGCCCTGACCAGCTGGCCCCACTGCTCCGGCTCATCGACGGTCCATACCCAGACCTCCAAGCCGCGCTCATGAATCTGCCCGACCGCGTGGGCCGGACATTCCGGCCCCGGCACCGAAACCCCGACGCATCCCAGGTCCCCGGTCAGAGACAGGAGCCTCGCAACCGTGGCGCTGTCGCTCAGCGGCTCCGGTGCGAGGACTCTGAGTTCGGCCTGCGCGAACTGCTCCTTCAGTGCCCGCAGTTCCTCTGCCCGGAAGGAGACAAACGCAGGCGCCGAAGACGAGAGTCCCCGGGCCCAGCGACCGACCACGGCACCCGTGCCTTCCCCTTTGAGTTCGACGGCCAATCGAGATCGGTCACCGACGGTCTGCCACACTTCGGCAAGTGTCGGGATGGGCTCCCCGAGGAATGCCGGTCCGTACCATCCGCCCGCCTCAAGTGGACGGAGTTGCTGGAGGGTGTGCTTGGAGACCTCACCCGCGCCTGAGGTGGTCCGTTCCAGGTCGGCATCGTGGATGACCACCACCTGACCGTCGGCTGAGAGGTGCACGTCCACCTCGATGAAGTCGGGCTCGGTCTCCAGGGCCAGGCGGACCCCGGCCAAGGTATTCTCCGGGCCCCGGCTGGGGTCGCCGCGATGGGCGATGAGGGCGGGGCAGATGGTCTTGCTCACTCAGCGTTCCAAGGGCGCGAGCGGACGCAAAGACAGTAGCCTCCCCAATGGTCTGGGAAGCCCGTGTTGGGGTCGGCCGGCGTTCAGCCAGTGTGGACTTTGCGCTGCTGGATCAGGCCAAACCAGGCCAAGATGGCGACGAAACCAGCCGACACCTGAACCCAAAATGCGTAACTTGCCAGTTCCGGCCGCCGGGCCTCTGGCAACTTCATGAGCACGCCCACGATGGTGGTGAGCACGAGCATGGACACGATGACGAAGGCCATCCCCCAGGCCCAGCCCCGCCTCTTGAACAACCCGACACCGGCAACAAACGCAAAGACGCCGTAAGCCAGCAGGTGGGGCACGCTGTCTTGGCCGGTCAAGGCGCCGATGCGTTTGACCATGTCCTCGGCTTCAAGTTGCCGGGCGATGTCGCGGGGCACCACCGATTTCATCAGGTCCGGGCTGATGCGAATGAGAGCGGCCCCGATGACCAGGATTCCGATGATGATGAGCAGCCAATTGACCCAGGTCGTGGCTTTCGGCGCCCTCTTTCCTTCGCTCATCTGTGCCTCCCTCTTTCCACCAAGGGCCCTCAGGGTCCTGACTCGAGGAACGGTGTCACTGTAGGCGGGTGTCCCAGCGTCGTCAAGGGTTTTCCCCGCCCCCAGGAGGGCTGACGCCCTTCCCACCCGCACGGAAGTCAGCGGCCAACTGCTCGGGCAGGCGGTCTCGCAGTTCCGGCTGAACCTCTACGACCAGCACGTCGCTTCGGCCGAGGATCTCTCTGGCCAAGGGCAGGGGCGACCGGGTGACCGTGGCCAAGATGTCACGGGGGCTGCGGAACAGTTCCGCGACCGTTTCCCTGAAGGCCGGGCTCAGCAACTCCATCTTGCCGATCTCGTCGATGACGACCAGGACCTCTTCTTCGAGAGCCAAGCGGAGTTCCCTGACGCCCACTCGTTCGAGGGCCTCTACGTCCACCCCATACCGCCCCACCCGAGGCTGTCCACGCCGACCACGACGGGCCAGCACGGTCTCTTCCCCCGAGAAGGTGCGGAGCCGAAAGCCCATACGACGACCGGCCTCCCGCCACTCTTCCGTGACGAACCCCCGCACCGCTCGGCCGAGCAGTTCCACCACCCGCAGCACCAGCGTGGTCTTCCCCACGCCCGGCCGACCCGTCACCAGCACCCGCCTCGGCGACCGCCCTCCGCGCACACCCGCTTCCTTGACCTCGGCTGCTCTACCCCGTACCGTACCCCAGGTTACCCGGCCGCCCGAAAGGAGGCAACCGCCGTGTGTGAGCAGGCATGCGAACGCACGGGGCTTCCCCGGGGGGGAGTCTACGTGCTGCTGGTGCGTGTGGCCGCGCCCCGCAGGCTTAGGGTGGGGAGGCTCGGTCGGCGCTCTTTCGCTCCGGGCTGGTACTGCTACGTGGGAAGCGCCCAGAGGGGGCTTGGGGCCCGGCTCCACCGACACGCTCGCAGGCGGAAAGCGCGACACTGGCACATCGACTGGCTGACCGTCGTGGGGGAGGTGGTGGCTGCCTGGGTGATGGAGGCCGAGAGGTCGGCCGAGTGTCGAATGGCAGCGGCGCTGGCCCGCCGGGGGGAGGTAGTGTCGGGTTTCGGGGACTCAGACTGCCGTTGTGGGGGGCACCTGGTGCGTTTTGAGACGGAGCGGGAGACCGACGCGGCGGTGTTGGCAGGCTGGGAGCGGCCGATGCGGTGGCCCGCCAAGGGGGAGGCGGGCAAAGAATTTTGGGAAAAAGGGTTGACAGGTTCGGCCCCCGTCCTATAATCACGCCAGTGAAGGGGACGCATTTTTTGTGTTTATATACGTCGTCCCGATACGACAGCATGGAGGGCAACCCAAGGCTCCGTGGGGGTCCCAGGGGTGGTGAGGAGACCCAGCCGGACTGACTTTCCCAAGAAGTTGCCTTGAGGGAGGCGGCAAATGACCGAAGCGGTAGAGCGATTGAAAGCGTTCGAACAGGGCGGCGTAATGGTCGTGGAGTTCAAGGACAGCAAGATTCTCGACGAGACCGTCATCCAGGAGATCGGCAACGAGCTCTTCGGTCTGGTGGACAAGCAGTTTCGTCCCAAGATGCTGCTGGATTTCGCCAACGTGGACTACCTCTCCAGCGCCGCCCTGGGCAAACTCATCACCCTGCACAAGCGGGTCCGGGAGAAAAAGGGCAACCTCAAGTTCTGCGCCATCAAACCCAAGATCTACGACGTCTTCCGCATCACCAAACTCGACAAGATTTTCGACATCCACGACGACCGGGCTAAAGCCCTGGGCTCTTTTTGAGCCCTGGCTGCCCCTGGTGATCGTGACCCAGCCTGCTGGATACGGTTGTGACAAACACAGAGCACACGGCTGAGCGGCGGGAGTTCGTGTTGCCCAGTGTGCCCGACTCCCGTGAGACCATCGAACGGGCGGTGACCGAGGCGCTGGAGCGAAGGGGCTGTGGAGAGGACGTGCTCTTCGCCGTCCGTCTGGCGCTGGAGGAGGCCGTCGTCAACGCCATCCGGCACGGCAACAAAGCCGACCCGAACAAGAAAATCCGTGTCGATTACCTCATCGAGGACGGCCGTCTTATCATCAACATCGAGGACGAAGGTCAGGGGTTCGACCTGGAGAGCGTCCCCGACCCGACCGCCGAGGAAAACCTGGAAGCCGACCACGGCCGGGGCATCCTTCTCATGCGCGTCTACATGGACGAAGTCGTCTACAGCCAGAAGGGCAATCGCGTCACCCTGGTCAAGATGCTGGACAACGCCAACGAGGGCACCGAGGTCGCTGGCGATGCCGAGAAGCTGGCGGAGACTTCCTAACCGGACCGAAAACTGGTGACCTGAGGCCGTGACCTCTTCGATGTGAGGGCAGTGCAAGGGAGTTCGAGGCAATGCAGATGCAGGTGGAGGTCCAGGACCTGGCCGAGAAGGAGGCCAGTCTGGTCCGGGTGAGTGGGCAGATCCACCTCCTGGAGGCCCGGGAGTTGGAGCAGCGCCTGGAAGAGACGCTCACCGACGGCCAACCCAACATCATCCTGGACATGACCGCGGTCTCCTTTATCGCCAGCGACGGCCTGGGGGTACTCATCAAGGTCCGTGGGGATGCCCGCACCGCCGGAGGCAGTCTCCGCATCGTCGAGCCGCCTGAGCCCGTTCTCGGGGTCTTCCGCACTACCCGCCTCACCAAACTCTTCGACATCTACCCCTCTCGGGAAGAAGCCGTCGCCAGCCTGTGAACTTGGTGGGTGGGTGTGGGCTGCGCGCTTTCTTCGGCCGTTCTCCGCCTTGCTTCCTTCGGCACCGACCGCTACACTACGGGGAGCCGATCAGGGGCTGTTGACAGGCTCACGTGCGCGTGGCGGAGCGTACTCCGTGGCCAAGTCCGACCTCACACCCATGTTTCGTCAGTACCGGGCGGCCAAGGCCCGCCAGCCCGACGCCATCCTCTTCTTCCGCATGGGCGACTTCTACGAGATGTTCTACGAAGACGCCCGCATCGCCTCCCAGGTCCTCGGCATCGCCCTCACCAGCCGAAGCAAGGGCGAAAACTACGTGCCCATGGCCGGCATCCCTTACCACGCCGCTGACACCTACCTCCGTCGGCTCATCCGGGCCGGCTACAAGGTGGCCATCTGCGAGCAGGTCCAGGACCCGAAGGAGGCCAAGGGGCTGGTCGCGCGCGACATCGTCCGCGTGGTCACCCCCGGGACCCTCACCGAGGATAGCATGCTGGAGGCCCGGGCCCAGAACTACCTCGCTGCCGTCCTCCCGGGCGAGCGCCGGATGGGCCTGGCCTGGGTGGACCTTTCCACGGGGGAGTTCTGGGTCGCTGAGCCCTCGGCCCAGAGGGTTCCCGACGAACTGACCCGCATCCAACCCGCCGAGTGCCTGCTGCCCGAACGGGAACGGGTGCACGACGAGCGTCCCGCTCCCCTGGCCGATCTCGACACCCTGGTCACCTACCGGCCCGATTGGACCTTCTCTCCCGAGACGGGCCAGCGGGAACTGTGCCAGCACTTCGGTACCACGGGGCTGGAAGGCTTCGGCTGCGACGGGCTGACCGTGGGGATCGGCGCTGCCGGCGCCCTCCTGGAGTACCTGCGCGAGACCCAGAAGACCGAACTGGGGCACCTGCGCAAACTCACCCCCTACCGAACGGGCGACTTCCTCATCTTGGACCGGGCCACCCAGCGGAGCCTGGAGTTGGTGGAGACGGCTCGCGAGCGCACCTCCCAGGGGTCACTCCTCTGGGTCCTGGACGAGACCGTCACCGCCATGGGGGCCAGGCTCCTTCGCAGTTGGCTGCTGAGCCCGCTGACCGACCCGGCTCGGATCAACCGCAGGCTGGACCAGGTGGAGGCGTTCTTCGAGGAAGACGGGCTCAGAAGTCAGGTGCGCACCGTCCTTCGCCGGAGTTCCGACCTGGAGCGCCTGGCCGCGCGCCTGGGCGTGGGCCGGGCCTCCCCGCGCGACCTCCTGGGGCTGGCCTCTTCGCTGGCCCTGGTGCCGGGGCTCCGAGAACTCCTTTCCGAGAGCGGTCCGGAGGTGCTGACGGCGTTGGCCGAGACCTTGGACCCGGTCGCAGAGGCCCGGGAACTCATCGAAGTCTCAATCGATCCTCAGGCCCCGGCCACGCTCCGCGACGGCGGCTTCGTCAAACCGGGCTACAGCGACGAACTGGATGAACTGCGAAGCATCGGCCGGGACGGCCGACACTGGCTGGCTGAGTTCCAGGCGAAGGAAGTCCAGCGCACGGGCATCCCCAGCCTCAAGGTGGGCTATAACGCCGTGTTTGGCTACTACATCGAAGTGACGCACGCACACAGGGAGCGGGTGCCCGAGGACTACATCCGCAAGCAGACCCTCAAGAACGCCGAGCGCTTCATCACCCCCGAACTCAAAGGCTTTGAGCAGAAGGTGCTCCGGGCCGAGGAGCAGGCCCTGGAACTGGAACAGGACCTCTTCCGCAAGGTCAGAAGCCAGGTGGGCCAATTCATCGAACGCCTCCAGCAGACGGCCCAGGCCCTGGCCCGCATCGACGTGCTGACCAATCTGGCCGAGGTGGCCCGCAAGAACCGCTACGTTCGGCCGGTGGTGGACGACAGTTGCGTGGTGGACATCGCCGACGGCCGACACCCCGTCCTCGAACGCACCCTCGTCGAGGAACGCTTCGTCCCCAACGACGCACGTCTGGACCCCGACTCCACCCAGATCGCCATCATCACCGGACCCAACATGGCCGGCAAATCCACCTACGTCCGCCAGGTCGCCCTCATCGTGCTCATGGCCCAGATGGGTAGCTTCGTCCCCGCCCGCTCGGCCCGCGTCGGGGTCGCAGACCGCATCTTCACCCGCATCGGCGCCTCCGACGAACTGGCCCGCGGGCTGAGCACCTTCATGGTGGAGATGACCGAGACGGCCGACATCCTCAATAACGCCACCGGGCGGTCGCTCATCATCTTGGACGAGATCGGCCGGGGCACCTCCACCTTCGACGGCTTGGCCATTGCCTGGGCCGTGAGTGAATACCTGCACGAGCACACGGGCGCCCGGACCCTGTTTGCTACCCACTACCACGAACTCACAGAACTGGAACTGCTGCTTCCCCGGGTGAAGAACTTCAACGTCGCCGTGCGCGAGTGGGAAGACGAGGTGGTCTTCCTCCACAAGATCATCCCCGGCGGGACCGACAAGAGTTATGGCATCCAGGTGGGCAGGCTAGCTGGCCTTCCCCGGGACGTCATCAACCGGGCCAAGACCATCTTGGCGAACCTGGAGCAGGAGGAACTTGACGAAGCCTCCCGCCCCAAACTCGCCCGCGCTGACCAGCCACTCACACTGAAGGAAGGGGTGCCACGACGGGTGGCACGGACTGGCCTGAAGGGACTGTCCGTGGGTGGGGGCGAGCAGCCTGCCGAGCCGGCTGGTCCCGAGCAACTCTCCCTCTTTGCTACCCCTGAGCAGGAAATCGCCCACATCCTCCGCTCCCTCAACCTGGACCAACTCACCCCCCTGGAAGCACTGGAGAAACTCAAGGAGCTTCGCGACAAAGCGGGCGAGCGGCAGGATCTTTGAGGGGCTCGAGTATTAGGGTTTGCACACTTTCACAGTCTGAGACTTAACGTGAGTAATGCAGGTCAGCAGAGGAAGAAGGCTATGCGCTATTGGTCAGTGGTTGCTGGCGCTGAGGGCAGAGACTACACCGATGCCTTTCTGAAGTACGGATTGGCGTTTGTCGGCGGCAAATCGCAAGAAGCCGTCATGGGAAAGGTGGACACGGGCGATTGTATGATCTTGAGGCGGGGGATGTCAGAGGTCGTCGCTGTCGGACGGGTCGTCGAACGGAACGGAGAGTCTGGCGGGGACGGGGACAAAGATTGGCTCTGGGATTTTGACGGATGGGAGCTTCCAGGCTATCTGTATGTCGAGTGGCATATTCTTCCCGGACCCATCAAGACGCGGGGACTGGCTCGAGGGACGATCAGGCAAGTTCACAAGACCCATGTCAAAGAGTTAGCGGACAAAGTCCTCTCGGACGTCCCCCCCGCCACCCATGTAGCTCCTGAGCCCAGTCCTACGAAGAAGGTCCCCGACGAGGAGATTCTCGAATTCCTAATCAAGGAGGGTCTCCGTCCCGGTGCTGCGGAGGATCTCACTTTGGCCTTGCGCCGCATTCGCCTGCTGGCCAGGTATTACTACGAGAACTGCCGGTGGGCTGACATCCGCGAACACGAGACCCGTACCTTCCTGGTCATGCCCCTTCTCCTCGCCCTTGGCTGGGCGGAACAGCAGCTCAAGATCGAACTTGGCGTTCCGAAGGCAGGAAGAGCGGACGTGGCCTGTTTTTCGAAGCCTTATCAGCGAGACGAGAAAGGTAAGCCGAACAACTCTGATTGCGTACTGATCATTGAGACCAAGGGGTTCAGCTCGGGCCTGGATTACGCCCCGAAGCAGGCAAGGGCGTATGCTAGATACTTCGCTTCATGCGAAGCGTTTGTGGTGACCAACGGGTACTGCTACAAGATGTACAAGCGGGACGACTCTGGGGAGTTTCCGAAGCAGCCCTTCGCGTATCTCAATCTGTTGCGACCGCGCGACAAGTATCCTCTCGACCCTGACAACGTCCGTGGAGCCTTGGCAGTCCTGCAGCTCCTGCTGCCTCGATAGTGGCTTCAGACATAAAGTCCGTTGAAGAGTGGCCGCGGCAGATGGTCCGACCGTTCTACGGCAGTCCCTGGGTGGCACACCTTGAGACTTGCTCAAGGTGTGTGCAACGCACGGGAAACTCTGTGGTGTCCTGCGCGAAACGCAGTACACCGCTGAAAGTGCGATGCGCCGGCAAAGGGTTTCCTACGCTCCGCGCCCACCTTGGCGCAGCCAAGGTGGGCCACCCGTCGGCTTGACCACCGAGGTTGCGTGGGCTTGCGGAGGTAGTTAGAGTGGCGAGGCGTTGAGGACTCGAGACCGGGAACTGACAACTGAGGATGGAGAGAGGAGATGGGAGTGGAGAAGGTCAGGTATGGCGTGGTAGGGATAAAGGGGATGGGGGGTGGGCACATCAAAGCCATCCAGGATGCACCCAACTCGGAACTGGTCGCCGTGGCCGACATCGACGAAGCAGCGGCCAAAGGGTGTGCTGAGGAGCACGGCGTCGACTGCTTCGGCGACTGGCACGACATGCTCACCATCAAGGAACTGGACGCGGTCAGCGTCTGTACCCCCCACCTCTACCACCCCGAAATCGCCATCGCCTCGATGGAGGCGGGCAAAGCCGTCATCACCGAGAAGCCCATGTCCGTCACCGTCGCCGAGGCCGACCGGATGATCGAAGCAGCCGAGCGCACGGGTCAGACCTTAGGCGTCATCTACCAGCACCGCTTCTCAGGGCAGGCGGCGGTCATCAAGAGGCTGATGGCAGAGGAGGTGGGCGAGTGGTACCGGGCCGAGTCGGTCTCCACGGGGATGCGGACCATGGGCTACTACAACAGCGGCGAGTGGCGGGGCACCTGGAGCCTGGAGGGCGGAGGCGTGCTCATCAACCAGTCGCCCCACCAGTTGGACACCTTCCAGTGGTACTGCGGCATGCCCAAACGGGTGATGGCCTGGGTGCGCACCATCGCCCACGACATCGCCGTCGAGGACATGGTGGAAGCGCTCTTCGAGTACGAGACCGGCGGCATCGCCCGCATCAGTTGCAACACCGTCGACATCACGGGCAGCAGCCGATTCGAAGCCTGGGGCTACCACGCCGCGGTGGTGGCCGACGGCCAGGGCATCCGACTGGCCAGGCCCGACGTGCCCGGTGACGAGTTCATTCGCACCTCAGAGAAGGTGTGGGGCCGACCCGAAACCACCTGGGAAACCTTCGAACCTGAGAAGCCCGAGTACGCAGGGCACACCGCCAACATCTATGACTTCAGCCAGGCCCTCATCGACGGGCGCGACCCGATGATCACCGGGCTCGAGGGCCGAAACTCGGTGGAGTTGGCCAACGCCATCATCCTCTCCAGCAAGCGGGGCAAGGTGGTGGAACTCCCCGTTGATAGGGACGAGTACGACGACGTCCTCGCCGAACTCCGCACCGAGGAGGAACGAGACTAAACCGCAAAGGACGCAAAGGGCGCAAAGGACTGCAGAGGAAAGGCCAACGGCAGGGACCCGGGAATTGTGTGCAGTTAGGGAGGACTGTCCCATGACCGCCGAAGACCGATTGTCCCATGACATCATCGGTGCAGCCATCGACGTCCACAAGGTGCTGGGCCCCGGCCTCCTTGAGAGTGCCTACCGTGAGTGCTTGGCCCACGAGTTCACAGCTCGGGGGCTCCCATTCGAGAAGGAGAAGCCTCTGCCAGTCCTGTACAAGGGAGTCAACCTCGATTGCGGCTACAGGCTCGACTTTCTGGTCGGCGGGCTGGTTGTGGTGGAACTGAAGGCTATTAATGCACTTCTGCCTTTGCACACGGCTCAGGTCTTGACGTATCTACGCTTGGCGGGCTGCAAACTCGGCCTTCTTATTAACTGGAATGTGGAAGTTCTTCGTGACGGCATCAAACGCGTCGTTCTTGACCTGTGACGCCTTTCAGGGGAAGTACTGAGACAGAGGCTTTGTTCTTTGCGTTCTCTGCGTCTCTGCGTTTGATATAGCCTTTTGGATGGGAGGATGGGCATGGGGACGGAACTGATTTTCACCGGTCCGAAGCAGATTGATTTCCGCGACTACGAAGAGCGCGACCTGAAACAGGGCGAGGTGCGCCTGCGCACCCTCTTCTCGGGTATCAGCCATGGCACCGAGATGAACATGTACCGGGGGACCTCGCCCACCATCCACAAGAGAACCGTGGGCGGGCTCTTCACTGACCAGCCCCCCGACCAGGACTACCCCTTCACCTACGGCTACGAGGAGGTGGGCGAGGTGGTCGAAGTTGGTGCTGGTGTGACCGAGGTCAAGATGGGGGATCGCTTCGCGCTCTCCTACGGCCATCGGACGACCGCCGTCAGGTTAGCGGACGACTTGGTCAGGGCCGAAGCCCTGCCCCCCGACTTTTCCCCGGAGTTGGGCATCTTCAAGGCCCTTGGTGGGGTGGCCATGGATTCCTACCTCACCAGCGAGGTCCGTCTCGGTGAGAGCGCCGTCATCTTCGGCATGGGCGTGGTCGGGCTCTTCCTGGTGCAACTGTGCGAACTGGGTGGCGTAGAGCCCGTCATCGCTGTCGAGCCCCTGGACAATCGCCGGGCGCTGGCCCTGGAGTTCGGGGCCGATGTGGTTCTGGACCCTTTGACTGCCGCCGTGGCGCCAAAGGTCCGGCATGAACTCGCCGGGACGGGCGGCGCCGACGTGGTTTTTGAGACCTCCGGGAACCACCTGGCCCTCCAGGAAGGCATCCGCTGCGGCGCCCCGGGGCATTCCATCCTCATGGCGGTGGCCTTCTATCAAGGTGAAGCGACCGGTCTTCGGCTTGGCGAGGAGTTCCATCACGGCGGCTCACTGGGAGCAGGCGGGTGCGTGGAGATCCGCATCAACACCCACCGGGTGTCACCGGCGCCGACCCGGCGCTGGGACCGGGAGCGCACCGTGGGGACCTTCTTCAGGATGATCCTCGACGGCAAGATCAAGGTCGACAACCTCATCACCCACCGCTTCGCCTTCGAGGAGGCAGCCCGGGCTTTCGCGCTCATCGACGAGCACCCGGAAGACTGCGTCAAGTGCGTCCTCTGCTTCGACTGAGCCCTGCCGGCGTAGCTGCCAGGACACACCGGTCACGGCGCCGAAAGGGCGGAGCCCCTTCAGGCCTGCGGGCTACTACGTCGCTCTGGGGAAGGAGTCGTAGGGCTTCGCCCTGGTCGGTTGGAGTGTGGCTCTGCGGGGCACGGACCGCCTGGCTTCAGACGCAGGAGTTGGTGGGATCAGGACTCCTCACGCTGGAGTGTGAGGAGCAGTTCCTCCAACCTCCACTCGGGACAGTTCCTCTTCCAGCAAGTGACCACGGTCTCCAGGAACAACTCCTGGGCCTGGGGAGAGAGTTGGTGAATGTCCTCGGCCGGCACTGAGAGCCTGAGGGCCAGGTGCTCAGGGTCATAGGCGAGTTCGAGGTGAGAGACGAGGTGGCGGGTGATCGTCGGGTCCGAGACAGCCATTGTTCCGCTCCCATGAAACCGGGCTTTCCCCTGGGCTATTCTCTGTATCGGCTGAGGGACTGCGTCGAGGCCACCGGAATCGGTCCCCTGTCAACTCCGGGGAGGGAAACGTCCTGCGGAAGCGGGCGGACGAGGGAACACCACAGCGGGTTCGTTCGTCAAAAACACAACCCGGAGAGCGCACTTTCGGCTGGGCAAGGGGCCCTCTGGTGCGTATAATGAAGGAGTGGTTGCTCTGGGCAGGACAGGTGCGCGTTCATCTCAGGCGAGGTTGGTCCTGATGTTTTCCCGCAGGCTCACGGTACTGGCGGTCCTTTCAGCCCTGCTGGCGGGTTGCTCGGCAGACTGGCACAAGGAGCGCGCCGACACGCAGGTCTACGGCATCATTGCCGAGACTCAGCAGCAGGAACTGAGCCGGAGCCGCGCTTTTACCATCGAGCCGCCGCCCGCGGCCACCGTCGAATTGGAACAGTTGAAGCCCCTGGCTACAGGTGCTGAGATTGAGGATGCCGTGGGCGGGCCCTTGCTCGAAACCGAAACCACTGAACTTGAGGATTCGCAGGGTACGAGGCCGGCCCCGGCTGAGCCGGGGACGGAACCCCTCCAACGGCCCGCCGACGACACCGAGCCGAACCAGCCACCGACAGAGGGGGCTGGCCCGACCCCGAATCCCGGTGAGGCCGCGGTGGAACTGGAGCCGACACGCGCCCAACCGGCGGCTCGGCTGGACAAATACTCCCTCCTCGAGCAGAAAGGCCAGCCCGTGCCGGTGCCCGAGTCGGCTCGGGTGCTCGGTTTGGCTGACGCGCTGCTGCTGGCGAGTCGACACAGCCGGGAGCACCTGAGCGAGCAGGAGAGTCTCTATCTGACGGCCCTGGCGCTCACCCTCGAGCAGTACCGCTGGACGCCCAGATTTCGGGCGGCCCTCTCCGGTGACATGGGGCGCAGTGGCGATGAACCACGGCTGAGCACCTGGGACATGGGGGCTGAGGTAGGTGTGTTGCTGGCGTTGCCCCACGGTGGGGACCTGTCTGCTTCCATGGACACGGACTTTGAGGGGGACTTCTCCAAGGAGGCCACCCAGACGGCGACGAGCGCGTGGACGTTAAACCTGAGTCAGCCCCTGCTCCGGGGCTTCGGCCGGTCCATTGCCCAGGAGCCTTTGGTGCAGGCGGAGCGAAATGTGGTCTACGCGGTGCGCAACTTCGAGCGTTTTCGGCGGACCTTTGCCGTGGATATCGCCAACAGGTTCTACCGGGTGCTGCAGCGGGTGGACACGGTGCGCAACCAGTGGACCAACTACGTCCGGTTCACGGACGTCCGTCAAATGACTCAGGCCCTGGCCGAGGCCGACAAGGCCGATGAGTTCGAAGTGGACCAGGCCCGTCAGGATGAACTCCGCGCCCGCAACTCCTGGGTGACCGCGGTGGAGACCTACGAACTTGAGCTGGACCGCTTCAAGATTACCTTGGGGCTCCCGACTGAGGTGTCGATAGTGTTGGATGCTCGCGAATTGGACGCTCTTCGCCGGTTGGCGGTCACGCCGCCAGAGAGGTCACTTGAGGAAGCCATGCGCATCGGTCTCAAGAATCGGCTGGACCTGATGGTGGAGCGGGACCAGCTGGCCGATGCCCAGCGACAGGTGGGTTTGACGGCTGACCAGTTGCGCGGGGAACTGACGCTTGAGGCTTCGGTTTCTATCGATTCCAAGCCCGGTGTTGAGGCCGTGAGCGCCCGGTTCCACGAGGGGACCTACGGGATAGGGCTGGACTACGACCTCCCGGTGGACCGCTTCGAGGAGCGCAATCGCCTCCGTCGCACCCAGGTGTCCCTCGAGCGTCAGCGCCGCGCCCTCTCACTGGCCGAAGACAGCGTCAAGTTGGAAGTGCGCCAGGCCTACCGCGGGGTGCAGCAGACCATCGAGAGTTACGGGATCCAGCAGAGAAGCCTGAACCTGGCCCGTCGACGAGTGGACAGTACCAGGCTGCTGCAGAGCCTCGGCCGGGCCAGGACCAGAGACGTCTTGGAATCGCAACGAGCCTACGTGGCGGCTCAGAACGATCTGACCCAGGCTTTGGTCGATCTGTTCATCGCCCGTTTGGCACTCCGACGGGACATGGGTGTGCTGGAGATCGATGAGCGGGCGATGTGGACGTGGCAAATGCCCGAGCGGGCCGAAGATGTGGAGACCAACGATGAGTAACCAAGCACTGTCTCCTGCGCAGAGGCGGGGTCTGTACCGTCGACTCTTGGCTCTGGTGGGCTGGCTCCGTGGCCACCCCAGGATTCGGTTGGGCTTAGCAGGAGCGGTCGTGGTGGCGCTCGTGCTCCTCCTTGCGGTAGGCCGGGGCAGGGGTGAGTCCGTGAACCAGGCCGCTCTGGTGGTAGTTGAGCGCGGTCGGCTGGTCATTGCCCTGACCGAAACCGGTACCATCCGGGCCAAGAACAACAAAGACATCAAGTGCGAAGTCGAGGGCCAGTCCACCATCACCCACATCGTGGACGAGGGAACCCAGGTCAGCAAAGGCGACCTGTTGGTCGAGCTGGACTCCGGTGACCTGGAGACCAAACTCACCGCGCAGAAGATGCGCTACGAGGATGCCAAGGCGGCGAATGAGCGGGCGATTGCCGACCTCGACATCACCAAGAGTCGAAACGAGAGCAACATCAAGAAAGCCGAGCAGGGGCTTAAGTTCGCGCACATGGACCTGGATAAGTGGCGGGGAAGCGCCCAGGCCGAAGGGCCTCAGCAAGAGGCCAGCGGGGCCGGAGACGAAGCGGAGCGCACGGAGCCCCCCACGGAGTTGGGTAGTTACCAGGAACTCTGTGAGATGGCCGGCCTGGAACTGGACGGCGGTGAGGGCGAACTCTTCAAGGAACGGCGCGAGGCGCTCAGCGACATCAGTCTGGCCCAGGGGCAACTCCGCCAGGCGCAGACCAGGCTCAAAGGCACCACGGAGCTTCATGCCAGAAAGTACGCCACCAAGGAGGAACTCGAGGCCGACATCCTCATCGAACAGCGCCGAAAGGCCGAACTGGCCGTCGCCATGCTCAATCGCCAACTCTTTGAGCAGTACGACTGGCCCAGGGAACTGGACACCCGACAGAGCGCCGTCGAGGAGGCCCAGCGCGAACTCGACCGGGCCAACAGTGAGGCCAAGGCCAACCTGGCCCAGGCCCGGGCCGAACTGCTCAAACGTGAGGCCCAACTGGAACTGCAAGGGGACGAAATGGCCAAGGTCGAAGAGCAGGTGGCCAACACCAAGGTCGAGGCCCCGCAGGCCGGCCTGGTGGTCTACCCCCGGGTCTCCCATTGGCGGGGTCAGGAGCAACTGCTGGAGGTCGGCGCTCAGGTCCGCCATCGCCAGGTGCTCGTCCAGTTGCCTGACCTCTCCGAACTGGTGATCGACACCAAGGTCTACGAATCGGACGTGAGCAAACTCCAGGTGGGCCAGAAAGCACGGATCAAGGTGCACGCCCTGGCTCAGGCCTTGGGCGCGGGGAACGCTCCGACACTCCAGGGCGAGGTCACCAAGATCGCCATCCTCCCCGACGCCGCCAGCCGCTGGCTCAACCCCGACCAGAGGGTGTTCAACGTCGAGGTCAGTGTCGGCGAAACCCGAGAAGATATCGTGTCCAGACTCAAGCCGGAGATGACCGCCGAGGTTACCATCATCTTGGCCACCCTTGAGAATTGCCTGCATGTGCCCGTGCAAGCGGTGACTAAAGCCGGCGACCAGAACGTGGCCTACCTCGTTCACCGCGGTGAGGCCCGGATGGTGCCTGTGACCGTGGGCCTGTCCAACACCGTGCGGACCCAGATCCTGTCCGGACTCGAGGTCGGCGACGAGGTACTCCTCGCCCCGCCCTTAGGCGGGGGGGCCGGACACCTCGCCTTGGGCCTGCCGGGGACGGAGGAGGTCGAGGCGCCCTCCGCAGAGAGCGCCGACGGTACCCAGGCCGGACCCCGCGAAGCCGGGTCGACGGACACCACTGAGGCCGACGCCGCCCAGACCGAGCAGCCTCCGGCTGAGAGGCCCTCGGCCGAGCAGATGGAGCAACTCAGGCGCCGGCGGCAGGATGCATCGCCGGAGGAACGTCAACGCATGAGGGACCAGTACCGGCAGAGGGAAGGCGGACGACAAGCTCCTCAAGCCGGCCAACGCCGACGCGGCGCTCGGCCCGGGGGCGGGGAGTAAGAGCAAGTGAGTCTGGCCTATGTGCGCGATCTGTGGAAGGTCTATCGGATGGGCCCGGTGGAGGTGCCGGCCCTGCGGGGGGTGTCCCTGACCTTTGAGCCCGGGGACTACGTCGCCGTCATGGGACCTTCAGGCTCGGGAAAGTCAACACTGCTGAACCTTCTGGGCTGTCTGGACCGGCCGACCTCCGGGCAATATATCCTGGGCGGCGAGGACATCTCCACCCTCAGCGACGACGCCCTGAGCGAGCTGCGGAGTCAGAAGTTGGGCTTTGTCTTTCAGTCCTACAACCTCATCCCTCAACTGACCCTCATCGAGAACATCGAGGTGCCGCTCTTCTACCAGGGGCTGCCCAGACAGGACCGCCACCGTATCGCCAGCAGGTTCGCCGAGCGGGTAGGCCTGGGCGACCGCCTCCACCACCGACCCGCAGAACTCTCCGGCGGACAACAGCAGCGCGTGGCCATTGCCCGGGCCTTGGTCAACGACCCCCTGCTCATCCTGGCCGATGAGCCCACCGGCAACCTCGATACCCAGACCCAGGTAGAAATCCTCGGCCTGCTGGGGGAGCTGAACCAGGCGGGCAAGACCATCATTATGGTCACCCACGAGGAAGACGTGGCCGCCCGGACCCACCGACGGGTCCATCTGCGCGACGGCCAGGTGGTCGACGGGGCCGAGTCGGCGCAGCCGGGCGCGGAGGGCTGAGCCGTGCTACCGATAGACCTGCTTGAGACCATCCGCCTGGGCTTGAGGAGCCTGATGCTCCACAAGCTCCGCTCCGGCCTCACGGCTCTGGGTGTCATCTTCGGTGTCTGCTCGGTGGTGGCCATGCTCTCCATCGGCTCCGGGGCCTCCCATGAGGCCCAGGAGCAGATCAAGAAGTTGGGCTCCAACAACATCATCATCACCTCGGTCAAACCCCCGGCCGAACAGCAGGCCTCCACCTCCGGCGGAATGCTGTTGGAATACGGTCTCACCTACAAGGACGCTGAACGGATCGCCGTCAACATCCCCGGCGTGCAGGTCATGGTGCCCGTCCGTCAGGTGCGGAAAAAGCTCTGGAACGGCTCGCGCAGCGTGCCCGGCGTGGTCATGGCCACAGTGCCCTGGTTCCCGGAAACCACCAACGTTCGGTTGCTGGCCGGACGCTTCCTCAACTTCGTAGACATGCGCGACTATTCGAACGTCTGCGTGGCGAGTGAAAGTGTGGCTCGGGCCCTCTTCCCCCTGGAGCATCCCTTGTCGGAGAAGGTGAAGGTGGCCAGCCACTACTTCACTGTGGTTGGCGTGGTGGCCGACCAGGAGCTGCTGGGGCTCGAACGCAAGGAGGTGGAAGGCACCTTGAGTCCCTATCAGTTGTACATCCCCATGACCTGCGGTCTGGAACGCTTCCCGGAACTGCAGATCGAGCGTGAGCGGGGCTCCTTTAAAGCCGAGCGCGTGGAACTGCACGAAATGACGGTCAAGGTCGCCCGTACCGATGATGTCATCCCCACGGCCCACGTCGTCGAATACACCCTGGCCGCGTACCATCCAAAGCGCGACTACTACGTGGAAGTGCCCCGCAAGCTCCTGGATCAGGTCAAGGCCCAGCAGCGCATCTGGAACGTGGTCCTGGGCTCCATCGCCGCCATCTCCCTCATCGTCGGTGGCATCGGCATCATGAACATCATGCTGGCCACCGTCACCGAACGCACCCGCGAGATCGGCGTCCGCCGGGCGCTCGGGGCCAAGAGGCGGGCCATCACCACCCAGTTCCTGGTGGAGACCGTGGTCCTCAGTGGCTCGGGGGGAATCCTGGGGCTGGTCGTAGGCATCGTGGTCACGGTCCTGGTTACGGCCCTCACCGAGATCCCCACCATACTGACCCCGGCCGTGCTCGTGTTCCCCCTGTTTATCGCCGTGGGCGTGGGGTTGGTCTTCGGCATCTATCCAGCCTGGCAGGCGGCCAACATGGATCCCATCGAGGCCCTGCGCCACGAGTGAGCGCTCCCCCCCACCGAAACGCCCAAGTCCGTCCCGGCTCTCCGCGCCGCCCTGATCCATCCCCAGTTTCGCGGCTCCTTGGCTAGCACACCTTGAGCTTGCTCAAGGCGGGTGCCCACGCAGTGGGCGCGAAGCCCCGGAAATCGCAAGTTGTTTAGTAGACAACTCTTACGGTATCGCTGGTGGGAAACTCAAAGAATCTTTCGCGCGCTCCGCACTGGGGATGAGTCAACGCGCCGGCGCCTTGACATCGACCGCGCTCGGCGGTAGCCTGAGGCCCGACTTCGAGAGCGACGGAGCAGCGGAGCCCGCGCTCGAACGAGCCTGGCCCAAGAGGAGGGTGGACGTGGATGCACCCCGTTTTATCGAGGAAAAGGTTAGCGAAATCCGGGACGCCGTCGGCGACGGCATTGCCATCAATGCCCTGAGCGGCGGCGTGGACAGTTCCGTCGTCACCGTCCTATCTCACCAGGCTGTGGGCGAACGGCTCAGGACCTTCTTCGTCGACAGCGCCCTCATGCGGGAAGGTGAGCCCCAACGGGTGGTCGAGACCTTCGCCAAGATGGACATCGCTGTCGGACTCGTCGACGCCCGGGGCGACTTCCTCGCCGCCCTGGCGGGCCTCGAAGACCCGGAGGAAAAGCGCGAAGCCGTCACCCAGACCTTCTATGCCAAAGTTTTCTCCCGACTGGTCAAGCAAACCGGGGCCAAGTTCCTCCTCCACGGAACCATCCTCACCGACATCGAGGAGACCGTCGCCGGCATCAAGCGCCAGCACAACATCCTCGCCCAGATCGGTATCGACCCCCAAGAGCAGTTCGGCTACCAGGTGCTGGAGCCGCTGCGTGAACTCCGCAAGGACGGCGTCCGCGAGGTGGCCAGGGCCCTGGGCCTGCCCGAGGACATCTACGGCCGCATCCCCTTCCCCGGACCGGCCCTGGCTACCCGCATTGTCGGCGAGGTTACCGAAGAGAGGCTGGCGCTGGTGCGCAAAGCCACCGCCATCGTCGAGGAGGAGTTGGCAGCCACCGGGGCCTTCCAGTACTTCGCCGTGCTTCTCACCGACAAGGCCACGGGCATCCGGGGTGGAAAGCGCGAGTTCGGCCACATCCTCGTCATCCGCTGCATCGAAAGCGTGGACGCCCGCGAGGCCACCGCGACTGAACTCCCCTGGTCCACACTCCACCGGCTCTGTGAGCGCCTGGTGGCCATCCCCGGTGTCAACCGCGCCCTCTACGACCTTACGCCTAAACCGCCGGCAACCGTTGAATATGTCTAAGAGAGCCGTAATGACTGCTGCAGGCGGCCAAGCCGAAGGCGTAAGCCGTACGGTTATGCTGCTCGCGGTGAGCGCAGCAGTTGCTCTTGCGCTCTTTCTTTCTGCGCACCGGTTAGAGGCTGAGGAGCGAACCGTGCCCATACCCGAGTTCGAGCGCTGGGAAGAGAACATGACCAAGTTCGGCCAGCAGCACGCCGACGAGCGGGATAAGTCAACCTGGGAGGGAGCGGTCTGGTACTACGACGGCGAGCGCGTCTTCTACCAGATTGCCGACTACACCGGCGACCCCAAGTGGAACCAGGCCGCCCAGAACTCCGAGGAGACCTATCGGGGCTACGTGCTCAAGAACAATGGCAAGATCCCCGGCTGGCGCATCTTCCCCCACGGCTTAGCGATGGACTTTCGCCGCACGGGAGACGAGCAGTCAAAGCAGGCTGCCATCCTGCTGTCAAAGAACGCGGCCTTTGCGAACAAGGGAGGCGGTCAAGGCGAGGCCCTGAGCCGGGAGACCGCCTACTGCATCGACGCCTACCTGGTGGCCGAGTCCCTGGGGGAGCCCAGGAACCCGAACCTCAAGACCGCCGTCGACTACGCCCTGGGTCACATCGACCAGTGGTTCGTCCAGAACGCTTCCGACAACTGGGCCCCCTTCATGTTCGGCCTGACTGCCGAGGCCCTCATCGCCTACCACGACCAGGTGGAAGAGGACCCGCGCATCCTCCCAGCTATCAAGATGGGGGTCGATGAGTGCTGGAAGCGGGCCTGGGTCGAGAAGGACGGAGCCTTCTGGTACCGCGCCAGGAATCAAACCAAGGGCGCGCCCGACCTCAACCTTCTCGTGGCACCCGCCTACGCCTGGGTCTACCTCAAGACCGGCGACACCAAGTACCGCGACCGTGGGGACAAGGTCTTTGCCGGGGGTGTCCGTGGAGCGTGGTTGGGTGGAGGCAAACCGTTCAGCCAGAACTACCGCTGGAGTTTCGACTACGTCCGCTGGCGAACCCAAGCCGAACGCCGACGCACAGGCGCCACAGCGAAGCCTGAGTAGCGGTAATCGCTTCAGCGCCCAGGTAGATGCTCCACGACGGCTGCCAGAGGGGTTTCACGGGCCTCACGTGGTTTCGGGAAAGGGCTTGACAGGGAACGTTGTCCTTCGCGTATAATCGGCCTCGAGTAAGGATTGGTCGGAGAAGCCAGTTCAGGCTGGCTTGGTGGAGGTCCTCAGTCATGGCAAGGACGCGCCCGCCAAGGGTTCTTGTCCACAAAGTGGTTTTGGAGATCCGGTACGATCACGGCTTCACCTATCTCGACAGATGTGGCTATACGCTCAACGAGCTTCTGCGGTCACTACCTGGGTGGGAACTCGACTCCGCCAGTCCTCAGGCGTCGACGGTGCGCTGCAACGATCTTGGCGCAGCTTTCTCGTTCAACTCTCAGAAGCTCGACCTGAACCTTCAACAGACCGAGAAGGTAAGTGAACTTCTCCCTATCGGCGAAACCGCTGACCTGTGCTCGAAGCTTGCGGACGCCGTCCTCGACAGCCTAGGCATTGAAGACATTACACGCGTTGGGTTCCGCGTCTGGCAGGTGGCCGGAGAACACAGCAAGGAAAGTGCTGCCGCGAAGATCAAGGCCCTTGGCATTGTCTCGTTAGACGGTTTTGGAGAGTTGGGCCTGACTTCAGTGGACGAGGCTTCCTTCGCTATCCTTGGTCAGCGAGAAGAAGTTCAGTTGCGTGTGGCTGTTGCGTCTGTAGAGCAGCAGATTCAGATCGACGCGGCGACCCTTCGGCAAGCAGCGATCGACCCGTGGAAGATGCCTGTGGATCAGAGGAAGGCCCGGATCGCGAAGCTGAAGGCAAAGCGGGTCATCGAGCACTTCCCTCAATACTCCGTCCTTGTGGACATCGACTCCTTTGTCGAGTATCCAAGAGATTTCATCGGCGATTCCATAGGAGAGTACGTCTCCGACTGCTACGAGTGGTCGGAACAGTTCGCAAAAAGTCTCCTTTCTTGATCTGTTACGGAGGGCTTTGGATGGACCTGGACGAAGGCTCCTATACTGGTGGTGCTGAGGCTCCTGGGGTGCTCAACCCGAAGGGATCACTGGTAGCTGTCAACTACACCAAAGAGACGGTTACGGGCCCACGTCATGCAGGTGCTCTGACGACCGCGGGAGGGGTACTTACCGATCGCCCTGTCCAGCTACCTTCGTCAGTACAGCCCAGGCTGAAGAGGGAACTCCCAGGGCGAGGGGTCCGATCCAGGATCACCCGAGCTTGGCGTTTATCTTACGACGCGCTCGAAGGCGCTTTGGACAACGAGGACGACCTGATCGCGAGGGGGAACGAGCTTTTTGCCTTCCGGGATGCTATGGCGCAGCTGTGGGAAGAGCGCGAGCATCGTGAAGATGCCTTCGCGATCGTCGTCAACAGGCTTCAGACGACGTTGCTCGGACTGAACATCGCGCTCATCACTCGAAGCAGAATAGAAGCGCTACGGGACGTCGTCGCAGAGGCACGTTTCTCTTGTCCCCTCAGTCATTCCGACATCCGTAGGTTCGGTGCCGTCTTGGACAAGGCTGGATGCAATGTGTTCACGGAATTGCGGCCCACCACTGACAACCGCTCTGCCGAGCGATCATCCGACTGAGGTGTTTCTGGACACAACTGTTCTCCTTGCCCCGTTCAAGGGAGGTCTCCTTGGATGCAGGGCCGAGGAGACCATTGCGCCCTTTGGCTTCAAGGGCACATCAACGTACGCGTTGCTGGAATTCGGCCGTGTCCTTCTGAAAGAAGTCAAGTATTTCGTGAACCAGCTCAGAAGCGGCGCTACCTTGCAGGAGCTCTCCTACCACGTCAACAACCGGCTTCCACGGCAGTTTCATAGCAAGCGCATTATGTGGTTTTTCAACCTCATCATGCAGAATTTCGGCCATCCCGAGGCGGAAGAACGAACACGTCTCCGCCTCGAGGAAATGCTGATCAATGGAACGGATGCAGTCCGTCGCAAATACGATCACGTTGCCGATGGCATCGGGTGCCATTGGGCAGACCAGAAAGGAGACTGGACGCCGCCTAAGAAGTGCAGTCGCAAGTCGGTTCACTGTGGAATCGTCAACTTCTTCCAAGACAATAAGGATGGTTTCCTGGCGATCCGCGACGCGTGCCGTGCTGCGTCCACCGACCCAACTGGTCAGCTTGGGCGTTCAGCTGATCTGATTGACAGAGCGGCTGTCACGCCGAGTTATTTGCGGGATGAGAAGGTCTGCCGTCAATTGGGAGACGCGCTCATCGCTGTGCAAAGCAGAAAATACAGAGCGTTCTTCACTCAGAACTTCAATGACAGCCGGGTGCTCTGCCCCGTCATGAGGCAGCTGCTGATCGAACTGCCGCAGCGTTTGCAGGATCCTGTTGGGTATCGCGATTTCCGTGGTAACAGGGACGCCCAGCGTTCATAGGCCCCGCTCACGGCCGTTGGTCGACGGGCTACATCGTTTCTGGTGGCAAAGGCCGAACGCTGCTCTCTTCGACTACGCTCAGAGCAGGCAGGACAGGCTTGCCGGTTCAGACGTGGTGGTCCCAGAACGGGCGCGGGTCCAGGTCCTCGTGAAGGATGATGGCCACGCCGACCGGTTCGTCACCATCGAGGGACGGTTCCACCCGCGAGATGGTGGCCTCGCGGTGGAGGTCGAGTTCCTCCAGCACTACCTCGACGGGGT
>CBDVDV010000022.1:0-29490 GCA_965372835.1 uncultured bacterium
CTGCCTTGCGCGCATGCGCGATGGGTGCCGGAGCCAGACTCTCAAAGGCGCGTTCCAGCCTCCCCTCCTTTCCACTTTCGATGAGTTTTGCCAGGGCCGAACGGAACTTCTCTCCGTCTGCGGGTCGAGCGACCACAATCAAGCCAGGCTCAGCTCCTTCCTCGGCGCTCGGCAAGACCGCCAGCGCCATGGGACCGTCCAGGAAGTCGCGCACTTCGGCCCAGAGCAGTGGCCAGTTGGACTCACCCGATTCGATGCGGGCCTTGAAGTCGCCCAGAGGTCCCTGCAGGAGCGCCTGCACCTCGGGCTCCTGCCAGATAGCGTACATGGCCGTCTGCTTGAAGGGCTCCTCCAGGGCGGCCAACCCGCCGAACTGGAGATAAAAGAGAGTGTCTGCAGGCACCTCCGAACTGAGATCCCCTGCGGCCCTCACCCCATTCGACAGCGCGAGGACCAGGAACAGCGTCGCTGCCAGCACACTCGTCCAACGTCGCCTCCGCACCATCGCCAGCCTCCTTCGCTAAGGCAGGAAAGAGTCTCGGCCGCCGTCAGGGCCCACTTCCGCACCTGAGCCGAGACCGATTGCGTTTGCAGTCGTCCCCCCTCGAAGTACCGCGCTGCTGCCTGGGCGACTACTCTTCGACCGGGTCACCCAGTTCTTTCAGAGTGGGGAGGTCGTACTTCTGTCTCTGCTCCGCCCAGCGCCTCTGGAAGGCTTTTTCGGTCATCCACTCCACGTGCCCGTCAGCAAAGAGGACATTCCGCCCGCCCCGGTGATTCCCACGCTTGTCGAAGATGAGCATAACCTCCTCGGGTGGCTCCAGCCTGAACATGTCGTCCGCCGATTTCACGTAAATGTAGCCGGGGATTGACTCATCCGCGGACGGGCAGGCCAGAAGCGGACGAGCGCCCGCCCCGCGCAGGTAAGGGAGCAGAGCCTCCAGGTTTTCGGGCATCCTTCCTTCGCTGTCGGCCGTGTAAATAAGCCACGCGCCTCCCAGGTTCTTGAGGCGCTTCACACAGGCGGCCCGTGTCTCCTGCTCTTCGGGGGTGAGTTCCTTCCCGTTCTTCTGCGCTCTGAGGATCTGCTGAAAGAGGTCCTCGCGGAACCAGCGCACCCGGCCGTCGGCGAAGAGGACGTTGCGTCCTCCCGGATGGTTGCCCTCGCGGTCGTAGCAGACGATCCGTTGCCGGGGCGAGTCCAGGGTCAGACCGGGAACGTACTCGTAGCCGAGGTCGGCCGAGAGCGGACGCCCCGGACAGCGAAACCAGCGGGAGTCTCCCGGGAGTTCGCCTCCGGGCCTGCGGGCCAGAAGCACGTCGCGGAGGTCCTCCAGGCTCTCGGGGAAGGCGCCCTCATGCTCGCTGGCATACAGGGTCAGTTCCACCCCCAGACGTCTCAGGTGCAGTTGACACTGGTCCCTGCTCGCTAACCTTTGCCGACCCACCGCCTGGGGAAGCGCCAGCCCCAGCCCGCCTCCCAGACCCATGACCAGCGTGCTGTACCCCACAGGCCCGTAGGACTGCAGCAGAATACCGGTCTCATCGGTGGTAGTGGCGGTCACCAGGCCGAAGAGGTGCGCGGCGATGGCTTCGGGGGGTGGGATCAAGTTGTGGTCGAAGAGGGTCTCGCCGCTCGCCCCCTGGATGAGGGCGGCCCAGGCCACCACCCGCCCGTAGGTGGCCAGGAACTGTCGCCGCAGGTCGGTGTAACTCAGGTCGCTGACCTTGGCCGGGAGCCTGTCTCTCAGTTCGAGGAAAGCGGCGTTGGCGCGGATGTCCCTCACCGCCGGGGCCTGGGCGGGGTCGCGAGCCACGTAGGCGAGCATGTTCCGCAGGGACTGGAACCGCAGGGCCACCAGCAGCAGTTCCCGGGGTGGCGTTGCCGACTCGTCGCGGAAGAAGGCGAAACTGGGCTCCAGGGGCTGGAGCGGATTGGCGATGACCACGCGGGTGAGCGGATGGCCGTCGAACTCGCGCTCTTCCCAGAGCACCTGGAAGACCTGTCCGGGTGAGGGCTCGCCGGATTCCTGGAAGTGCGTCTTAAGTCTGTCGAGCGCCGAGCGCAGGCGCTCGCCGTCGCTGACGGCCAGTACCGCCAGGCTGTCAGAGCGACCGGACGCCGGCCCCAGCCGGGGAAGCACCGCGAAGTTGACCATCTCCGGACCCAGTTGGGCCAGGATGTCGTCGCCGATACTCACACCCGCCCGGCTCTCGAAATCTGCGACCTCCCGGCGCGCCCGGCTGACCTGCGAGCCCAGAAGCGCTTCGGCCAGGTCCCAGAGCAGTTGGTAGCAGGCCCGCAAGTCCACACTGCCCGCCGAGAAACTGACCGCATCGGCGGGAACGTAGCGGAGCAGGCCGTCCTCGTCCAGTTCACCTCCCGCCACAACCGCCAACAGCCCTCGGCGGGGTTCCGGAGCCAGCAGGTACATCTGGTCGCGAATCCCCGGCGGCTCGACGCGGAGCGAGAGCGCGACTGCGACCACGCCGTTCACGCCCGCTACCTCGAAGGCGCGCCCAAGCGGACCGGACATCTCCGGGGTCAGCGCGGCGAGGAGCCCTCGAAGGTTGACGTAGAAGTAGAGGTCCTCCTCGTCCAGGGCGCTGCGGGCGCGCACGGCGGCGAACGTAGGGTCATCGGCTGCCTTGGCGCCCTCCTGCGAGAGGAGGCCCGACAGCAGTTCGGTGGTGTGCTCGCGGTCCGGTCCACGCACCACCACGAATCGCTCCTGAGCGGTGGCCACAAGGAGCGTGTCGCCGTCTCTTGCGCGGAAGCATTTCACCGGGAAGTCAGCGACTTCCGTCTCGATGGCCTGGCTACCCGTGCTCTCGGCGTACCTGGCCAAAAGGGCCTCGCGCACCCGCACGAAGGCCGGGCTCTCGGGGTCCACGGTAGCCACCAGCCCCAGCCAGTAGAGCGTTTCGGTCTCCCGTGGACGAGCGTCCAGAAGGGCCAGTATCACCTGGCCGGGGAAGGCTTCCCGGAAGTCGACCCAACTCATACCCAACTTCCGGGAAAGGCTGCTCTTCAGCGCCGTCGCCAGCGGAAGCCCCTCCGAGAGGAAGCGGTCGACGGCCGGCTCGTCGCGGATGCGCCCGAGGGCGCTCTGGGCCAGCCGGGCTCGGCTTCGGCTGAGGTCGGGCAGTTCGAGGTACACCAGGGTCGTGGAAGGAAGGACGCTGTCCGCCCGGCCGTCGGCAGGGGCACCCTCAGCGACCGGAGGCTGGGCGGCAAGCGCCGCCGTCAGCAAGCAGACGGCCAGACCGGACATAAAGAGCGGCGTTCTTGATAGGGACATTGCGGTTGCGCACCTCCTGCTGTGTGAAGGACTGAACTCCTCCTGGCAAGCGTGTGGTACTGCCGTCATTGTAGGGCGTCGGGGGAGGGCGGACAAGCAAAATGGAGCCCCGGGGCCCCCGAGGTGTGGTGCTCTTTGCCGGGCGGCCGAGTTTGCTACTTGCCGATGCAGAAGCGGGAGAAGATTGCGTCCAGAACGTCGTCACTGGTCCGTCGGCCGGTCACTTCTCCCAGGGCATCGAGCGCTTCCCACAGGTCAACGGCCACGAACTCCTCACCCAGCCCTTGGTCCAGACTCCTGTGGGCAGAAGCCAGGGCCTCAGCGGCGCGCGTCAGGGCTTCACGCTGGCGGGCGTTGAGCAGGAATCCTGCTGAGTCGGCCCCCGCCCGGCCACTCAGAAAGGCCGAGCGGATGGCGGAGCGCAGTTCGTCCAGGCCTTCGCCGCTCCGCGCAGATGTCCGGAGCACCGGTTCCCCGCCGGTCACTTCAGCCAGGGACCCAGCGCTGAGCCCGCCGGGCAGGTCCGACTTGGCAAGGAGCCACAGGTGCGGCCGACCACCGGCGAAGGAAGCTAACCGACGGTCCTCATCGGTGAGGGGCTGACCGGTGTCGATGAGGTGGAGGACCAGGTCGGCCCGGGCCAGGAGCGCCCGGGTGCGCTCTGCGGCCCGGGCATCCAGCCCGGTAAAGCCCTCCCACTGCCCGGCGCCGTCCAGGAGCCTGAGCCGGATGTCGCCCAGGGGAACTATTGCTTCCACCGCGTCGCGTGTCGTCCCGGGGACCGAGGTGACCAGCGCCGTGGTCCGTCCCACCAGGCGGTTGAAGAGGCTCGATTTCCCCACGTTCGCCGGGCCGAAAAGCAGCACCGTGGGCAACTGCTCGACCAACCCCTTGCGGGCGTCCGCGAGCAGGGCCTCCACGTCCGACTGCACTTGTTCCACGGCCGCCGCCGCTTCGGCTGGGGTGACGAGTTGGATGTCCTCCTGGGAGAAGTCGATAGTCGCCTCCACCTGGGTGACCAGTTGGAAGAGGCGCTGGGCGAGTCCGCTCAGCCGGTTCCCCAGCCAGCCGGTGAGTTCTCGGACCGCGGCCCGAGCCGTGGCCTCGTCGGGAGCGTCCACGAGTTTGAGCAAAGCCTCGGCCTGGGCCAGGTCGAGGCGGCCGGCTACGAGCGCCCGGCGGGTGAACTCGCCCGGCTCGGCCAGCCTGGCTCCTCCCTCCAGACAGGCCTCCAGCACCGCCATGACCACGGGCGGCGAGCCCACCAAGTGCAGTTCGGCCACGTCTTCGCGGGTGTAGCTGCGCGGAGCGGGCATGAGGTACGCTAAGGCAGGCAGCCCGACCCCCCAGCCGGGAAACTCGGCCTCTCCTGCCAGCACCGAGTACGGAAGTGGCGAGCGGAGTAGGGCCGACTCGCGTTCCTGCGTGGGATGGAAGAGTGCAGCGAGGATGGAGAAACTTTGGCCGCCACTCAGGCGCACGATGGCCCTGGCGCCTCCTCCGGGCGGGGAGGCAACGGCTACGATGGTGTCAGTGAGATGGGAGGCGAAGCCTGCCGCCGAGGCCATGCCATAGGCCTCCTTAGGGTTTGCGTTTCCGGAGGGGCTTTTCAGGCGTGGGCTTGGACTGCTTTGCCGGTTTGGGTTTGGGCGTGCTTGCAGGCAGCGTCGCCAGCCTCCTCCTGATGAACCGCTGCTCGAAGATGCTCAGGAACGACATGGTGACGAAGTACAGGAAGAGGCCGGCCGGGAAGTTGTACAGCATCACCCCAAACAGGAGGGGGAAGAACTTGGTCATCATCTGCTGCTGCTTCTGTTGGGGATCGACTGTCTTAGGCCGGGGCATGAGTGACTGGCTCAGCACCATGCTCCCCATCCACAGCAGTGGGAGCACGTTGAACGTGTCTATGTTGAAAATGCGGAAGGGAAGCGCGAACACGGCGTCGGGCTGCGAGAGATCGTCAATCCAGAGGAAGGAACGCTGACGCAACTCAAAGGAGGTGCGTAAAGCGCGGAACAGAGCGATGAAGACGGGAAACTGAAGCAGCATGGGCAGGCATCCCCCGAAAGGGTTCACGCCATGCTCCCGCCACATCTTCATCTGCTCCTCACCCAGTTTCTGTTTGTCGCCTTTGTGGCGCTCCTGCAGTTCCTTGATCTTGGGCTGTAACTGCTGCATCCGGTGCATTGACACCTGGCTCTTGTGGCTCAGGGGGAGCAGCGCCGCCTTTATCAGGATGGTCAGCAGGATGATGGCCACCCCGTAGTTTCGGCTGACCTTGTAGAAGCCCTTCAGAATGAACAGGAGAACCGAACTCAGGGGCGAGAACATGCCGAAACTCACCAGCGGGGGCAGGCCCTCCGCCGAATAGGAAGCCAGCACGTCGTCCTTCTTGGGCCCGCAGAAGAGCCGATACGCGTGAGTTACCGTTGCTCCCGGAGCCAGCTCTTCCGGCTGGCTCAAGAGCAGGACAACCGCACCACCACCCGCAGGGGCCGTGCCCGCCACCTCCTTGGCCGCCGACGGGTCGGCGCCCGACCCGGTGATCAAACCGGCCAGCGTGCGCACCAGTTCCACACTGCCCCCGGGCGTCAGGACGACCAGCGCAGTTGTAGTCTCCTGTGGTACCAGGGCCACGGCGAAGTACTGATTGACCCCGGCCGCCCAGGTCAGCTCAGCGCCGGGATAGGTGCGGGGCCCCTTGCTCCGAAGTGTAGCCGCCCGCACCGACTTCACCTTCGACTGCTCCGAGTAGACCTTGGCCTCCAGGTCGTGGGCCTTGCGCGTCTCCGGGTTGAGGCCGGGTGAACCCACCAGCAGGTAGGACAGCCTGAGGTCGTTCTCCGATTCGTTGGTCGCTTCCAGCTCGAGGTCCACGTGGAAGTGAGTCGGGTCCAGGCGGAAGGTCTTGCGCAGACGAAGCCCGTTCTCCCAGGCCGCTTCCATCACCACCTCGGTCTCCGACCGCCTGACCACCTGGTACACGGTCTGGGCCAGGGGCACCGCCCCAACCGGGTCGATCACCTGTAGGGCTCCGACCTCCCCTTCCGGAGTCGAGAACATCTCCAGTCGGCGGTGGTGTTCGAAAGGGTCTGCGTAGTTGACCAGGGTCACCTGGGTAATCCGGGCCCCCAAGGCGTCGAGGGACACGATCATTTCCTCGCCGCTGAGGACGATTCTTTCCGGCGCGCCGGTGACGGTGGGCCGGACGTCGGCGGGGCGCTGCTCGGCAGCGGCGGCAGGGGGTTGCTCGGCAGCTGCTTGCTCGTACGCAGTGGGCTGGGCCGGGGGCTGCGTGGGGGTCGGCTCGTAGGTGGTGGCTTCAGGTGTGGGCGTCGGGGTCGCCGGCTTAGTGCGCTTGGGCGCAAGGAACGCCTGCCACAGGAAGAGCACCAGCGCCGAGAGCACCAGCGCCAGCACCATCCGCTTTTCCATGGAGATGTCGTCGGACAACGCGCTGCTTCCTTCACCGTGAACCGAACCGCTCAAACACCTCAGTATAGCAGCGCCCGACCGGATGTGCCAACAAAACCTCCGACTGAGCCCTGCCAAAGGGGACCTGCTGCGCCGATGGCGTAGAGGCAGTGCCCGCCCGGCACCCAAGCCCTGATGCTTCGCCGACACGCGGCCACCCCCGCGCACATCCCAAGGAACCTTCCGAAGCCTCCTTGCCAGCACCGGCCCTTTGGCGTATATTCATCAGAGGAAGCACCAGCCTTGCGGGAGTTGTGGGGGACCTACCTTGTACCCGAACGTCTTCTTCGATGCCACCCAGACTCGGAGGGGCGGTATGCCACGGAGGGGCCGGAGACGGAACTGCTACGGCCTCGGCCTCGCGGCCGACCACGCAAGAAGGGAGAATAGTACTATGTCCCCATCTTCCCAGAGATCGGCGATTGTGCTTACGATTGCGTTCATTCTGCTCGCACCGGTAGGCTGCGGCAGGAAGTCCCCACCAACCGAGTCGGAAAGCTCCTTCGGTGAGGTGCAGCAGCCACCAAAGACGGCCGAGGGCCTCAGGCAATGGCGCGAAGCGCGACGTGAGAAGGAGCGCCAGCGCGAGCGCGAGAGGGAGCAGATGAGAATGGTGGAGGGGCTCTCCGAGGTCTTCCGCGTAGAGGACGTCGAGGCGCGCGTTGCGATCGGAGACTTGGAGGGCGACGGCACTCTTCGCGTAGTTGCAGCAGTGGCGCGTTACGATGGTTACAGTCGTCAAGACGAGTGGGAACTTCGGGTCTACGACCTCGAGGGAGCCCTCTTAACAAGCTGGCCAGTTGGGACCGAGAGAGTGGCGAGCGTCTCTCTTGTTGATCTGGATGAGGACAGCAAGGCGGAGGTTCTCGTCGGTGCGTGGACTGGTGACCGTAACATTGTCTCCACGCTTTATGACACCGATGGGACCGTCCTGGCCAAGTACGAGCCCCACCGAGGTGGCGTGCGGGTAATAGACATGGACGCCGATGGAAGAAGCGAGGTCGTGAGGCTCGGCCTGCAGGGCACGGACTTGCAGTCTCTGCGGTCGACTTTACAGCTTGCGAGTGCAGACGGCTCTTTGCATTGGCAGAGAGGAGACCTGGGCCTGCTCAAGCGAGTCCGCGTTGGCGACTTGGGCGGTGATGGCACCGTAGAGATTGCTGTCGAGCAGCAGTTACCTCCTCGTTTCTCAATCCTGGACGCGGACGGCAACGTTATTCGAACGTATGGCAGGAAGGACGTGCCGGGGCTTGTTGGCCTCGTCGCATTGGCCGACGTAACCTCCACAGAGCCCGGCGATGAGCTCCTCGTCTGCACGCGAACGCGTGGTACGGACGAGCTGGCCATGGTTGCGCTCACGGCTGATGGCCAGCAGCTCTTCAGGGCGCCTTTGGGCAAAGGGGTGGGCGGCGACCCGCAGTGGGTGGTAGCCGCCGGCGGTGTGGTCGCACTGACGACCTTCGACGGGACTCTGTTGGTGCTCGACGGCAATGGCAGGCAGATAGCCAAGGCACGGGGGTACGGCTATCGTCCACTTGCGGGCGCGGCGGATCAACAAGGGAAGCCGGTCTTCGCAGTTGTAGGCGTCGTAAAGCGAGTCCTGGTTGTCTACACCCTTGACACACAGTAGCCCTTTCCGGCTCGGCAAGCAGGCAACATGGCAAGCTCAGGGTCGGAGCGTGAGGCCAAGCGGCTGGACCTTGTGCGTTTCTGCGGCGCGGGCTGGAGGAGACTCGGCATGAATCGTGAGCGTACGAGGCTACTCAGGTACCTGACCGTGATCCTCCTGTTGGTGATACCGGTTGGAGTCGCAGGATACTTCATCCATCTCTGGAGCCTGCAGCCAAAGATGTTCGCCGGAAGCCCCTATGTATCGCGCCTAGGATGGAAGACCATTTCTATCGGGAACCTTGGGCTGAAGCTGGTGGATGTTTGGAGCGTAGAGGCGCCGCCCGCGATTGTCGCCGCCAGCAAGAACACTCAGCTGGCCTGGATCCTCCTCGACGTCTGCCGGTACTGGCCTGATGGAAAGGGGAGGCCTAGAGCCATGCTTGACCCTTACTGGCGATCTCGCTGGGGAGGGGAAGTCCTCTTGGGTCCAGACCATCCATTCACACGACTGGTCGCCCTGGGCAAAGACGCTGTCCCAGCTTGTATCGAATTGCTGCGACCGGGAACTGGTCCCATTCGGTTTCAACACGAGGCGGCCTTCCTCGACTTGGTCCTCACCTGTGCCCTCACCGGCAGAGACTGGCGAGACGTGGTACTTGGCACCTCTCGCCGCCGCTCGGTCTTCCCTGACGCGTCTCAGCTCAAGGACACCGACCCTATGGTGAAGTGGTCTGTCGAAGGAGCCGCGTGGGTCAAATGGTACGACGGGGGCATGAAGACGCCATTGCCTCCGCTGATCCAGTACCAATTGGACCACCCTATTGGGGAACAACCAGAGTACTACGATCAGTTCGGTCGTCCCCTCCACATGGACCCGGAGGACCTCGAAGGCCTGCCGTTGCCTTCAGGGCCGGTGTCCCAGAAGGCAGGTGAAGCGCAGGTTGAGTGATGTTTCACGCCTCCCCCGTTGAGCGCACCATGGGCCGGGAGGTGAAAGGTGGAGCGCCTGGGGTTTGTCTCTACCGTACTGGCCTGTCTTGTCTTGGCGGCAGGCCCGGCCTGGGCTGACGTGTTCGCGGTGGCCAAGCCGACCATGCAGTCCTACGGATCCGTATGGAACGGTGCCTATCAACGGCGCCGCGGCTGACTTTGACGGCTCGGACTTGTCTGCTCAGCGGCCGGCGGCCAGTCGATGGCCGTTGTCGTTGTGGAGGCCCTCGATGCGGTAGATCTTGGCCATGGTCTGTTCGACGTCGTAGGACACCCGCCGAAACTCGACCCGTCCGGGGCCGTCGTTCTCCTCGAAGATGACGTAACTGGCAGCGGGGTTCCCGTCACGGGGCTGGCCCACCGAACCGATGTTGAGCAGGACCTTCTGGTCGCCAGGCAGATCGAACGCGTCGGGGGCTTCGGTGGGGGGTACGAAGATGAGTTCTTCCAGAAAGATGCCGGGCAGGTGGGTGTGGCCGACGAAGCACACCCGCTCGATGAGATCGAAGATGGCGGTCATCTTGGCCGTAAAGGTGACGTCGCCCGGAAAGATGTACTCTTCCACCGGTCGGCGAGGGCTGCCGTGGACGTAGAGCACGCTGTTCTCCCGGTGGGTCTCGTCGAACTGTTCGTAGAACTCCCGCACGTGGTTCTCCACGAGTGGAGAACTGGGGTTACAGAGCACCTGGCGGGTCCAGATGAGGGCCTGGCGGGCCTTGGGGGTGAAGCCTTCCTGGTAGGTTTCCTGCAGGAGGGCCAGGTCGTGGTTGCCCAGGATGTAGAGGTCGCAGGAGCCCAGTCTGTCAATGCACTCCCGGGGGTTGGGTCCGTAGCCCACCACGTCTCCGAGGCAGAACAGCCGGTCGACGCCGGCAGATTCCACGTCACTGAGGACGGCCTGCAGTGCCTCAAGGTTGCTGTGGATGTCAGAGATGAGAGCTGTTCGCACCGTCGGTCTGTTCCTTGGCTCGTGGCTTGTTCAGGAGGCCGAGGGCTCTTCCCCCTCCGTCGGCGCCCCCGGCTCTTCGGCCTCTTCGATGAGCATGACGGGGATGCCATTCCGGATAGGGTAACGCAAGCCGCAGGCTTGACAGACCAGACGGTCGTCTTTCAGAGCCAGTTCCCCGTGACACTGAGGACAGACGAGAATCTTGAGCAGCCGCTCGTCGATCATGGCCGCACCCCGTTTCTGGAGCGACACGGTGTGCCTCACCAGCGTCGCTTCGCTAAAAGAAAGCGCCCCCTTCACACCAGGGACGCTCCAGTCTCCTTCAGCGTACCGACCGGCCGGAGACAAGTCAAGAACTTTCCCCCGGTCGATTTTTTTCCTTGACAGCAGGAGCCCATTGGCCAATAGACTATGCAGCAGTGGGGGAGAGGGGAGAAGGGTTACTCGGGTTTCGTCTCTGGTAAGGAGGGGCTTGGCCGATGAATAAGGCGCAACTGGTGGAGGCGGTTGCTCAGGGCATGGACGTGACCGCGGCTGAGGCCCAGCGGGCCGTCAACGCGGTCCTCGACAGCATCAAGGAGGGCCTCAAGAGCGAGGGCGCGGTCAGTCTGGTCAACTTTGGCACCTTCGAGGTGCGGGAGCGTAAGGCCCGGACCGGACGCAACCCCCGTACTGGCGCAACCATCTTCATCCAGGCCAGCAAGAGTGTCGGCTTCCGGGCCGGCAAAGCCCTCAAAGCTATGCTCTGAGCCGGTCGGCGGTTCGTTCCTCGCTCCGGTGATGTTGTGACGGGCCGTTTGTCCATGCACATTGACGCGAAGGGAGCCCCTGCTTCCTCGGGGTGCTCCCTTCTTTTGCGCCTGGCGCAGGTTGCTCTGCCATGACCTTGACCCAGCTTTCCGTAGCGCTGGAAACTTCCTGTCTCGTCGGGGGAGTGGCTCTGGGCACGGGCGGGGTGGTGGTGGTCAGCGAGCATCTCCAGCCCGGGATGCGTCACGCCCGGGACCTGGTGCCGACCCTGGGTCGGCTGGCCCGCATGCAGGGCCTCGAGCTTGGTGGGATCGACGTGGTCATGCTGGACCTGGGTCCCGGCTCCTTTACCGGGGTGCGGGTGGGCGTGGCCACGGCCAAGGCCCTCCATCTGGCCAGTCGCTGCGGGGTGGTCGGCGTCCTGGCCACCGACGCGGTGGTCGCGGCCGTGGTTCAGTCTCCGCCTGAGGCGTGTGTCGTCATCGACGCTACCCGGGGTGAAGTGTACGCCGCTCGCTATCGGCCCACCGACCAGGCCACCAACCCAGCCCAGGGACGGTTCACCGGCTCCGCTGGCACCTGGGAGCGCATCTCCGGTCCCACCATCGTCCGGCCGGAGTGCCTCGTCCGCACACTTCCTCCGGGCTGCTGCGTAACCGGAGGGGGCCTGAGCCGGTACGGCGACGAGTTCCGTTCTGCGGGCCTCCCACTCGCTCCGGAGGAGGCCTGGCTGCCCAGGGTGGAGTGGGTGCACGCTCTCGGTTGGGAGCGCTTCCAGGCCGGCCTCGTGGACGATCCCTACAGCCTCGAGCCCATCTATCTCCGCCTGCCCGCGGCCGAGGAACGCTGGCGTGAGCGTCACCGGTCGATGTAGCCACCGGGCCTGGACGGGCGAGAGGGACGATCCAGTGCCTGACCTCGTCTCCTGTGGCTCAGCGGCTCCGGGCCAGCGCGGCGAAGGCCTGGCGGGCCGCGGTGCTGGTTGAGTCGATGTCTTCGGCGGTGTGGGCTGAGGAGAGGAACGCCGCCTCGTACTGGGAGGGTGCGAGGTACACGCCCTGCCGCAGCATCTCCTGGTGGAAGTGGGCGAAGCGTTCGGTGTCGCTCTGGCGGGCGTCTTCGTAGTTCCGGACGGGTGGCTGCCGGAGGAAGACCGTCATCATGGAGCCCACCCGGTTCACGGTCACGGGGACGTCGGCTTCAGCGGCTGCCTCGACCAGACCCTCAGCCAAGCGGGTGGCCTTGTGCTCCAGGGCGTCGTAGAAGCCTTCCTCTTCCAGGGCCTCCAGGGTCGCCAGTCCCGCGGCCACCGCCAGGGGGTTCCCAGAGAGGGTGCCGGCCTGGTACACGGGCCCCACCGGGGCCAGGTGGTCCATCAGGTCGGCCGGTCCGCAGTAGGCGCCCACCGGGAGGCCGCCACCGATGATCTTTCCCAACGTGGTGAGGTCAGGGGTGACGGCGTAGCGCTCCTGGGCTCCACCCAGGCCCAGGCGGAACCCGGTGATGACCTCGTCGAAGATGAGCAGCGCTCCGGCCTGGCGGGTCGCCTCGCGCAGGGCCTCCAGGAACCCCGCCGCCGGCGGCACCACGCCCATATTCCCGGCGGCCGGTTCCACCACCACACAGGCCACGTCCTTCCCCTGCTCAGAGAAGAAGGCACGCACCGCGGCCGTGTCGTTGAAAGGCAAGACCGCTGTGAGTGCAGCGTAGACGCTGGGGACGCCCGGGCTGCTTGGCACCCCGAAGGTGGTCGCCCCCGAGCCGGCAGCCACCAGGAGTCCGTCGGCATGGCCGTGGTAGCAGCCGGCGAACTTCACGATGAGGTCCCGGCCGGTGGCGGCCCGGGCCAGGCGGACGGCGCTCATCACCGCCTCGGTGCCTGAGTTGACCAGTCTGACCTTCTCGGCAGAGGGCACGTAGCGGACGATCCGTTCGGCCAGTTCCGTCTCCAACTCGGTGACAGCCCCGAAACTGGTGCCCCGGCGCAGGGCCTTGGCGATGGCGGTCATCACCCGCTCCTCCCGGTGTCCCAGAATGAGCGGACCCCAACTCATCACGTAGTCGATGTATTCGTTGCCGTCGATGTCGAAGATGTGCGCCCCTTCGCCCCGCTCGATAACCGGGGGCACACCGCCCACGGCCGAAAAGGCTCGCACCGGACTGTTGACCCCACCGGGCATCACCTGCTGGGCGCGCTGGAAGGCGGCGCGAGACTCGGCGCCAGGCGAGGGCGTGCTCTTGCCTTTGGTCATGTGTGGGACTCCTTGGCCGGCGTTGGTCACCGTCAGTCATGGTACCTGGGCTGGCCGCAGCGTGCAATCCTGTAGGGGGGGTTCCGAAGTGGGTGCTGACGGTACTCCATGGCCGTTTTTGTTTTGTCGGGAAAGGGTTGGGCTGGTAAAATGCGTCCAGCAAGCGGGGAGCCAGGAGGACGATTGCTGCAGGTTGAGCAGGCGAGGGCCATGAGCGATTCGAGTGACGCGTTCCGCAGCCCCGAGTGGACGACCGAGGAGTGGCAGGCGGCCTGGAGCATCTACGTGGGTCGGGCCTATCGCTGCCGGGAGTGCGGCTCCATGCTCATGTGCACCAAGGGGGGTGTGGGCAACCTGGAGCCCATCTGCTGTGACGCGCCGATGATGGAGGTCAAGCGGCCCGGGCCTGACAAACGGGGTTACTGAGCCGGATGGTCGGCGGGCCGTTGCCGAGCTAAGGAACGGGACGTGGGGTCACGACGGGCAGTGGTGCCGGGACAGGTGTTCGTTTGCCTCAACTGCGGGGCTGAGGTGATGGTGGTCCGGGCCGGGGGGAGTCCTGCGACCCCGCGCTGCTGCAACAGAGCGATGGTGCCTCAGGAGCGCTTGGCGAGGATGTTCTACTGCGCGAACTGCGGGGCGGAGGTCACCATCATCCGGGAGAGCGGCTGCGTTCCCACGCCCCGCTGTTGTAACCGTTTCATGCTGCCCAAAGTGGTTCAGCGGGCAGCGTGAAGGCGTCGCCGGGAAGCGGGAGCGACCATGGAGATGATTCAGGACGACGGCCGTACCGTCGTCTGTCCCGAGTGTTACGCCTACAACCGGTTCGAGGCGCCGGTCGCCGAAGGGCAGGTCATCCTCTGCCAGGCCTGTCGTGTTCGCATCCGCATCGAACGGAACGAGGGGAAACTGGTCCCCGTCGTCCTTCCTGATACCGAGGCTGAAGAGGACACCACCTGGTAAGCCCGACCCCGGGGGGAACGGGTCGGCTCCAGGGGCCGGTGGAGATGCGGTGTCACTGGGAAACGCTGCTCTGGCCCCCAACGTAGTGGCGGCGGTGTTCGCCGTCCTGATGGGCGCTGTTTTCCTGCTGTTCGCAGCGGTGCACCTGCGCCCCCGGCCTACTCTCGTCCGCGGACGCACCATCACCCTGGGGTGCGTGTTGGCGATCCTCTTTCCCCTCTTCATCGAGCCCATCCACGAACTACTCAGAGGGGCGCTTTTGGGGAAAGCCTACGCCTGGGCTGGGGTCCTGAGGCTGGCGCTCTTCGTGGTGGTGACCGTGGCGGTGGCTCGGTACTTCCGAGGCTGGCTGCTGTTTAACATCGACACCAAAGTGCTGGATGACCTCATCCGCGAGAGTTGCCAGGCCATCGGCCTTCCCTGCCGCTCGACCGGGCCGCAGCGGGAGGCCCGCCGCTTCAGGCTGGGTCAGGAGGAGCGTGAACTTCGCCTGCGCCGGGAGCCAGGGAGCCGATTTGCGTCGCTGTACGTGAGCCCGCACAGAGGACTCCCCTGGCTGGCCGACTTCACACGGGAACTCCGTCGGCGGGCCGCCGGCCTGCGTACCGGCCGCTACTACTCCCGGGCGGTCATCTACCTGCTAATCGGCCTGGCCTGCCTGGGCTTCGCCGTCATCCTTTTCTCACCCGAACGGCTGGGGTTTGTGGCCCCCTCGGCGCTTCCTCCGACCACTTTTTAGCGCTGAGGTGGATGCACGTGACGGGGTCCAGGACCTCCAGCATGAGGTCGCCAGCCTGTCGTCACCGAAGAGGGAGAAACATGCGAGAACGATATCCCATACTGGAGTTCGATCTAACACGCGAAGCCCTTATCGAGCCGGGCCGTGTTGTTACACCCATCGACGCACCGGAGCACTGCGTGGTCTGCTTCTTTCAGGAGGTTATCAGCAGGCTGTGCGAAGAACGCGATGCCAAGGTGATCGCCCGTGAGAAAAGTGAAATGGGGACACACCCGGTCTACGAGATTGACGTTGATGGCACTCGTTTGGCGGTTTTTCATCCCGGGGTTGGTGCTCCACTGGCAGCGGCATTGCTTGAGTACGTCATCGCCCTCGGGTGCAAGAAGTTCATAGCCTGCGGGGGTGCTGGTGTTCTTGATAAGGACATTGCGGTTGGGCACATTGTTGTCCCCTCGGCCGCTGTCCGAGATGAAGGCACCTCGTATCACTATCTGCCCCCCGGCCGGGAGGTCAAGGCCAGCCCGGAAGGGGTGGCGGCCATCGAGGACGTTCTCAAGAGGCGTGGCCGCGACTACATCGTTTCGAAGACGTGGACAACCGATGCCTACTACCGTGAGACGTCGGAGAAGATTGCCCTTCGCAGGTCGGAAGGCTGTCTCACCGTCGAGATGGAGGCAGCTGCTCTGTTCGCGGTGGCCCAGTTCAGGGGTGTGGTGTTTGCACAAATGCTTTACGGGGGCGACGACGTCAGCGGCAGCGAATGGGATGCTCGACAGTCAGACACGGGCGCCTCAGTGCGTGAGTCTCTGTTCTGGCTTGCGGTCGAAGCCTGTCTTGCTTTATAGAAACAGCCTGCGCGACAAGTCCTGTGTCCAAATCTGGCCGGTGACTCCCGGCAGACCATGAGCAGCCTGCACTCGCTGGTGGCGTTGCAGATGACGCCCCGCTCCGTGACGGTGGCGGAAGGGAAGTCTCATCAGGAGGTGAAATGAACTTTGCGGATGAGGATGTTGCCGGGTATTGGGACGACTTTGCCGAGACCTGGTCGGAGAAAACTGGCGAAGGGGGCGACTTCTACCACAGGACGTTCATCATTCCGTCCATGCTTCGGCTCTTAGGCGACGTCGAAGGCCAACGTGTGCTGGACTTAGCGTGTGGCACCGGAGTCTTCACCCGGCATCTGGCCCGGGCGGGCGCGCGTGTGGTTGGCATCGAACTCTCGGAGAAGATGTTGATGAAGGCTCGTGAGTTCGAGGAGACAGAGCCTCTCGGCATTGTCTACCATCAAGGGAATGCTTGCAGGTTAGACCGCTTTGAGGATGCATCCTTCGATGCGGTGACCTGCAATATGGCCTTTATGGATATGGCCGACTTCGAGGGCGCTCTCTCAGAAGCCCACCGCGTTCTCCTGCCAGGGGGCCGGCTCGTCTTCTCCATCCTGCATCCGTGCTTTTTCACCCCCGGATCAGGCTGGGAGAAGACGGACCCGACGAGCACGCGCAACGAAGACAAACTCTACTGGAAAGTTGACCACTACTTTGAGCGCCAGTCCGGCCGCGGAATGTTTGGCTGGTCGGACTGGGTGTACTTTCATCGGACGCTGGGGGACTATCTGAACGCGGTCATCCGAACCGGCTTTGTCCTTAGCGAAATCGACGAACCGGAGCCCCCCGTGGAGGTGTTGGCGGAGGCCGAATGCCTGGACGAAACGAGGAAGGCCAGCTTTCTCGTAATAAAGGCGACTAAGTTTGGAGATAGAGCGCTGTGACGGTGGGACCTGGACATCCGTTGACGTCTGAGCCACGAACGGACTGGCGGCGGAACCGGAGGCTGGTGCGCGGCGGCTTCAAGGACCTGGAGTACATGCCCAGGTCCCGCACCGGGTGGAATGCTACCCTGGCTGCCTACGCCTACGCCGTCCGCCGAAAGGTCGCTCGAGCCGCTGACCTCAACCTGTGGGCGACGATGCATGGCTGTCGAGCCAGCGCCCGCTACCAGGAACTGCGCCAGAGCGTGCTCGTGCTCTGGCATGGTACCTCGGCCGAGCGGGCTGGTAAGATCGCCGAGGTGGGTCTGTTCCACAAGCGGGGCGTCTGGGCGACCTTCGAGCCCAGGATTGCGCACGGGTTCACGCGCGGACGCTCCTCGGCATACTCAGCCGGCTCGGCGACGGTCGTGATTCTGGTCGACGGAAGTGAGGTAGTGCCGGGTGTCGACTACGACCAAGAGAGCGCCGAGATTGTCCGCTTTCACACGAACGTGCCACCCGAGTGGGTGGAATACGTCTTGTGGGATGACCGGGTGGAGTTCGTGGGAGAGCGCAAGGCCCACGAGCCCAGGCCCTGGGGTAAGGCACGCTTCAAGAAGAAGGAAGGTCAATGGGTGCCCCGTTCCCAGCCACCCGTCCGCTTTGACGGGGGACAGGCCTATGGCGCCCTCGAAGAGTGGCTGCACCTGAGCATCGAGCGCATCATCTCCACCCTCGGTCCGTCTGCGCCCATTGAAATCTTCTCCTCGCTCTACTCGACCGTGGACCCCTGGGATGCTTTGAGGCACGAGGATATCTTCAGCGCGCTGGAAGAGATGTGCGCGCCACCCCGTCGTCGACGTGGCACCAGGCTCTTCGCAATGGCAGATGAGCCCCGTCACTGACCAAGTCTTGGCTGGGGCTGGTCTTGACCACCTTACCGTGGGTGGCACACCTTGGGCAACGCCCAAGGTGTGGGCGAAGCCCAGGAAAACCCATGGTCTGTGCTGAAAGACGAGGCCCCCGCAAGGACGGGCTACCAAGAGGGTTTCCCACGCTCCCCGCCCACCTTGGCGGAGCCAAGGTGGGCCAACCGAAATGCACTCAGCGCCGCGCCCGGCGCGCTACCGCCGACTGCCCGTACGGGTTTCAGGAGAGCGCCAGGAGGATGGTTTTCTTGCTGGGGTTGTCGATGATGCCCCGCTCGGTGATGATGGCGGTGATGTACCTGGCGGGGGTGACGTCGAAGGCGGGATTGTACACTTCAGTGTCGTCGGGGGCGATTCGCCGACCCATGCCTTCGGTGATTTCCTCAGCCGGTCGTTCCTCGATGGGGATCTCAGCACCGGACTCAAGCGACAGGTCGAAGGTGCTCACCGGCGCAGCCACGTAGAAGGGGATGTCGTGGGCCTCGGCCAGGACGGCGAGGCCGTAGGTCCCGATCTTGTTGGCGGTGTCGCCGTTGGCGGCGATGCGGTCGGCCCCGACGATGACGCACTGCACCTTGCCCTGATTCATGACCACCGCAGCCATGTTGTCGCAGATGAGGGTGACGGGGATGCCCGCCTGCTGGAGTTCCCAGGTGGTGAGCCGAGCGCCCTGAAGGAGAGGTCGGGTCTCGTCGGCGAAAACATGAATCTCCTTCCCCTTTTCATGGGCGGCAAAGAGCGCGGCGAGGGCGGTGCCGTACTCGGCCGTGGCCAGACCGCCGGCGTTGCAGTGGGTGAGGACGCCTGAGCCGTCGGGAATGAGTGCCTGACCCAAGTCGCCGATGCGATGAGAGATCTGACGGTCTTCGTGGATGATCCTGAGGGACTCATCCAGCAGGGCTTCCTTGATGTCGGGGATGGGCTGGTCGCGGAGCTCCTGCGCTACTGTCTTGAGCCGACTCAGGGCCCAGAAGAGGTTGACCGCTGTAGGCCGGGAGGTCCCCAGGTACTCGGCGGTGTTTTCCAGGTCCCGGCGAAACTTCTCGTAGGTCTCAGCCGTGCTGGAGCGAACACCCAAGACCAGGCCCAGTGCGCTGGCGATACCCAGGGCCGGCGCGCCTCGGACCCGAAGCACGCGGATGGCCTCCCACATCTCCTCGCAGGTACGTAACTCCTTGAAAACGACCTCGGTCGGGAGCGCGGTCTGGTCGATCAGTCTGACGTAGCCGTCCAGGTCGCCAATCCACTCAATGGTCGAAACAGGCACGGCGCTCTCTTCCTTTCCCCCGACAGTCGACTCGGGTTACTTGAGGTCGAGTTCGCTTTGCACCTGGCGGTTTTTCTCGGCGACGGTGTCGATCTGCTGCTTCCGGTAGTCGTCAAGCCTGGCTCGGAGGTCGTCGTCTGAGAGGGCGAGGATCTCCACGGCCAGGAGCGCAGCGTTTCGGGCGCCCGCTTTCCCGATGGCGACCGTAGCCACGGGTATGCCTGCGGGCATCTGCACCGTGGCCAAGAGCGCGTCGAGCCCACCCAACTCGCCGGCCACCAAGGGGACTCCGATGACAGGAAGCGTGGTGTGCGCGGCGACGACCCCGGCCAAGTGAGCTGCCCCACCGGCCCCCGCAATGATGCAGGCGAAGCCTTGCTCCCGCGCCGATCGGGCGAACTCGACTGTGGCGTCCGGTGACCGGTGGGCTGAGAGCACCCGTGCTTCACAGGGGACCTCGAACCGACGCAGCATGTCCACCGCCTCCCGCATCACGGGGAGGTCGCTGTCGCTTCCCATCAGCACTGCCACTCTTGCTGTCACAGGCTGTTCACTCCGCGCAGAGGGGTTCGCAGGGCAGGTCGAAGGTGTCGGCCACGGCGCGGTTGGTCACCACGCCGCCGGCGATGTTGACGCCCCGCATGACCGCATAGTTTTCCTCGGCCGCCTTCTTCCATCCCTTCCCGGCCAGTTGGACGGCATAGGGAAGGGTGACGTTACAGAGGCCGTAGGTGCTGGTTCGGCCCACGGCTCCGGGCATGTTGGTGACGCAGTAGTGGACCACCCCCTCGACGGTGAAGGTGGGCTCGGAATGGGTAGTGGGCTGGGAGGTCTCCACGCAGCCGCCCTGGTCCACGGCCACGTCGACGATGACCGACCCGGGCTGCATCCGGGCAAGGTCCTCTCGGCTCACCAGCACGGGCGCGCGGGCGCCCTCGATGAGGACGGCGCCGATGACCAGGTCCGCCTCGGTGATGCTCTGGCGGACGGTGTAGGCGTCGCTCATCAGCAGGACCACGTTCTTGGGCATGATGTCGTCGAGGTAACGCAGGCGGTCCAGGTTGATGTCGAGCACGGTCACCTGAGCCCCGAGTCCGGCGGCGACCTTGGCGGCGTTGGTGCCCACCACGCCCCCGCCGATGATGACCACCTTGGCCGGCGCCACCCCCGGCACCCCTCCCAGGAGAATGCCCCGACCCTCCATGGGCTTCTCCAGGTACTTGGCCCCTTCCTGGATGCTCATCCGACCGGCCACCTCGCTCATCGGGGTGAGCAGGGGATGCTGACCGTTCGACGTGCGCACCGTCTCGTAGGCGATGGCCACGCAGCCGGTCTTCATTATGGCCTCGGTGAGTTCCCGGCTGGCAGCGAAGTGGAAGTAGGTGAAGACCATCTGGCCCTCCCGAAGCAGGGGGTGCTCCTGGAGCAGGGGCTCTTTGACCTTCATGATGAGTTCGCAGCGGCGATAGATCTCCGCGGCGGAGTCCACCATGTCAGCGCCGGCCTGCGCGTACTCTTCGTCGCTGATGCCACTGCCGACACCCGCTCCCTCCTCCACCAGCACGGTGTGCCCCCGGCGGACCAGGGTCTCCACGCCCACCGGGATGATGCCCACCCGGTACTCGTCGGCCTTGATCTCCTTGGGCACGCCGACAATCATCCGTTGTCCCCCTTTGTTTCTCCTCGTCGATGGCAGCCCGCTCCCCGGCAGCCGACAGTATGGTACCCGGGCAACCTCGGCGGGTCAACGAGCAAGACCTGCAAACGCCCCCCAGTTCTCCGCCACGGCCCAGGCGAGCACGCCCGATGGCTGGCAGCGAACCTGCTCAAAGCACCTACCCAGCGAGTGAGAGCGGGGCCTCAGAGGCAGCCTCGGTCATCGCGCGTGCGAGGTGCTGTCCACGGTGGGGGTGTCCTCGTTCAGCGCGGGTAGCGATGGAAGCTCCACGTCCTGGACGCTCCGGCGCCAACTCTTGGGGTACTCCGGGTCGTTGAAGAAGTCGTTGAGGGCCATGTCCCGGTCCATGGCTTCCTCGTAGAGTTGCCGCTCCGACTTGCCCCGGTTGAGGATAGCGTACTTGACGCGACGGTAGGGGCGGAGCCAGACCCGGCGGTAGAGATCGACGATGGGGTGGTTGGCTCGGAAGGCCTTGGTGCTCTTCCTGAAAGTGGAGACCTCGTCGCGGTACTTCCAACGCAGAAACTGGATCTCATCGGGGGTGAGGTGGCGGGTGCGGACGTTGGCCCAGTAGCCGTTGTAGAGGCGATAGTCCTCGAGGTTGGTCACCAGGCCCTGGCCCATCATTTCCTCGCGGATGCCCGTCTTGGGGTAAGGGGTCATGATCTGGTCACCGAAGAAGTCGATGTCCTGGTCGTCGAAGAACTTGTAGTTGGTGGCGATGTCCTCTTCGTTGTCGTCCGGGTTGCCGACGATCATCCCCCCCACGATCATAATGTTGTTGTCGTGTAGGTACTGGATGGACCGCTTGATGTTGTCCAGGACGTTCAGGCGGCCCTTCCGCATCATCTCCAGGTTCCGAGGCGAGACGTTCTCGATGCCCAGTTGGACGATGCGGAAGTTGGCCCGGTCCATCTTCCGGGCCAGTTCGGGGCCTGTGGAAATCCCCTTGCACTCGGCCTGGACGATGTAGCTGAGGTCGTTGAGCCCGGCCTCGGCGATAGCGTCGCACAGCGCCTCGAAGCGCTTGATGTTGAGGGTGATGTTGTCGTCGCCGAAGGCGATCCACTTGATGCCCCGGCGCTTGGCGTCGGTGAGGTCCCGGATTACCCGTTCGATGGGGAACGGGCGGAAGGTCCGCCCGTACACGTGTCTCATGCAGCAGAAGTTGCAGTTGTTGGTGCAGCCCCGGCTGGTCTCCACGATGTCGAGCGTGAAGGGACCGAAGTGGTAACCCGACCAGATGCGGGCCGAGCGGTCCGGGAGCGGGATGCGGTCGACCTCCTCCAGGCCCCGGCGTTGGTTATGCACAAAGGTGCCGTTGTCTCTGAAAGAGAGGTTCGGGACCTGGCTCAGGGGAGTGTCTTTCTCCAGGGCCGTGGCCAGTTCGGCCAGCACCTGGTCGCCCTCGCCGCGACAGATGAAGTCGAAGGGCGCACCCTCGCCGTCCGGCTTCATTTCTTCGCCCACCAGGGAGGCGTGGTAGCCACCGAGGACCGTCTTGATGTCGGGATCGACCTCCTTGACGATCTCCGCGACCCGTTTGGCGGTGGCAAACTGGAACGACATGGCGCTCAGGGCGACCAGCGCCGGCCGGTACTCGGCCAGCACCTCTTTCACCGCTTCAGTCACGCGGTCGCGCTGGAGGATGAGGTCGGCGACGAACGCCTCGTGGCCCGCCTCCCGTAAACTGGTGGCAATGAGCGCCCCAGCCAGGCTGGGGGGCTGCCAGATGTGGGGGCTGAAATGGGGGACGAGGTCAGGCATGGAAAAGAAGGCCACACGCATCGTTCCTTGAACTCCTCATCACTGCTACCGTCGCGGTCGCACACCGCGCCGTCAGCCCCGCCGACCCATCCGACGGAGCATGGGACCGAGCAGATCCTGAAACACCTTGGTGACAATCTCCTCCTTGGCCGCCGCCGCACGGACCGTCTCCGCCAGAGCCAACACCTCACGGGCCGCGTGCTCGGCTGCGCCAGGCGGGTCGATTATGTCCTTGACCTCCCGCAAGCCCTCCAGCACGGCCCGGCGGCCGGGCCCCTCGGTGAGCAGTTCCTCAGCCAGGGTGGCCAGCATTTTGGGTCGGTCGCTGGTCAGGAGGAACTCCGGCACCACCTTCCGTCCCACTACCAGGTTCACCAGGGCGATGAATGTCGACCTGATGAAGGGTCGGGCGATACACCATGATAACTTATTGATGCGGTAAATGACAACCATGGGGGTAAGAAAGTGGGCCAGTTGCAGGGTGGCGGTGCCGCTGGTGACGTAGGCGAAGTCGGCGTCACGCATCAGTTCGAAGACCTCTCCCACCACCTCGGCCGTCACCCCGAAGCGCTGAAGCAGGGGGGCGATGATCTCCCGGTGAACGCCCGTTCGACAGGCCACGGCGAACCGGCAGTCGGGCCGTCGGCCTGCCAGTTCCTTCACCGCCCTGAGCATCACCGGCAGCATCCGCTCCACCTCGTGGTCCCGGCTGCCTGGGAACAGGCCCACCAAGGGGCCCTCGCCGCTTAGAGCCGGGCGCTCCCGGAGTCCAGGGCCGAGTTGGAGCGCGGCGAAGACGTCGCCCAGCGGGTGACCCACGTAGGTGACCGGGATGTCCGCCTCTCGGTAGAGCGCTTCCTCGAAAGGGAGGATCACCAGCATCTTGTTCACCCGTTGGCGCACCTTGTAGATACGCCAGGGGAACCAGGCCCATATCTGTGGCGAGATGTAGTAGGCCACCGGGATGCGTCGGCGCACCAGCCAGCGGGTGAAGACAAAGTTGAAACCGGGATAGTCAACCACCACCACCACGTCGGCACCTTCCCCGTCGATGTAGTCCAGGGCCAGCCGTTGGATCTGGTAGATGCGGTGCAGGTTGCCGTAGACCTTGCGGAACCACATGAAGGCCAGGTTTACCAGGGGGTAGAGCACCTGGCAGCCGGCCTCGGCCATGGCCGGACCCCCCAGCCCGGCCACCCGCACCCCAGGGCTGAGTCGGCGCAGGGCCCGCGTGAGTTCGGCAGCGGCCAGTTCCCCCGAGTGGTCACCGGCCACCACAAAGACCGAAGGCGAACCCCGGCCATTCCTCAGCCGCCGTCCCTTTGGTGTCGTCACCCCGGACCTTCTCACCAGGCGTTTCGCCGTGCCGCGTAAACACGCGTAAACATCCGACAAGCCTATCGCCCAGCCCACCGACGGGCAACCGAAATCCAAGGCGCAGCGGCTTGCGCAGGAAAGGCGCTTGACAAGAGGGGGCTTGGCGGTAGAGTAAAGTGTTTGCGGTTGGTGGCGCTGAACCCCATTTGGCATAGAGTCGGGAGGATCTCTTTGGCAAAGTTTTCCTGGAGAGACCTGGTTGCGGCCGGTGTCCATTTCGGCCACCGCACCAGTCGCTGGGACCCGAGGATGAAGCCCTACATCTTCGGCCGCCGCAGCCAAATCCACATCATCGACCTCAAAGAAACCGTCAAAGGACTGCTCAGGGCGCAGCGGTTTCTGGCCTCCGCGGCTCGACGGGGCGATGATGTGCTGTTTGTGGGAACCAAACGCCAGGCGCGCCAGACCATACAGGAACAGGCTCAACGCTGTGGCATGCCCTACGTCAGTGAGCGCTGGCTGGGGGGCACACTCACCAACTTCCGCACCGTGCTCTCCCGGCTGGGTCGGCTGGAAGAACTGGAGCGGATGGAGAGTGACGGCTCCTGGGAGCGCATGGCCAAGAAGGAAGTCTCCTCACTGCGACGGGAACTCCGCAAGGTCCGGCGGAACCTGGGTGGCCTGCGCACCATGAAGGCGGTGCCGGGGGCCCTGCTGATGGTCGACCCCCGACAGGAGCGCATCGCCGTCAGAGAGGCGGTGAAACTGGGCATTCCCATCGTGGCCCTGGCTGACACCGACGGCAATCCCGAGCCGCTGGACATCGTCATCCCCGGCAACGACGACGCCCTGCGCTCGGTGGGTCTGATCGTTCGACTGCTCGCCGACGCCGTAGCCGAGGGGGTGGCGGGTCGAGGAGCGCCGGTGGAGCGGGCGAGCAGAACCGCGCCGGCGGGGGCCCGGAGCCGACCGGCGGCCCGGGAGCCGTCGGCGGGTGCGCAGCCGCCCACCGAAGCCTCACCAGAGGCGCCGCCGACGGAAGCCACGGGCGAGCAGGCGGAATCTGCCACCGCGTAGTCCGAAGCGAGTGACCATACGAGGAGTGGACGATGGCGGTCAGTGCGCACGACGTCAAGCGACTGCGGGAGAAGACCGGCCTGGGAGTCATGGACTGCAAACGGGCCCTGCAGGAGGCCGGGGGTGAGGAGGCCAAGGCCATCGAGATCCTGCGCAAGCAGGGGGTCAAGATGGCCGAGTCCAAGCGGAGCCGGGCCGCAACCGAAGGGGTGATCGCTTCCTATGTCCACGTCAACAACCGGGTCGGGGCCATGGTCGAGTTGGCCTGTGAGACCGATTTCGTCGCGCGCAACGAAGAGTTCGCCCGTCTGGCCCGCGACCTGTGTATGCAGGTGGTCGGCCTCGAGCCGCTGGCCGTCAGCCCCGAGGACCTGCCCGCTGAGGTGATCGAACGGGAGAAGGCGGTTTTCCGCCAGGAGGCTGAGGGCAAGCCCGAGCACCTCGTCGAGCGCATCATCCAGGGCAAGTTGGAAGCCTACTACCAGGAAGTCTGCCTGCTGCGCCAGCCCTTCATCAGAGACGAATCGGAAAAGCAAAGCGTCCAGGACATCATCAAGGCCGCAGTGGTCAAGTTGGGTGAGAACATCGTCGTCAGGCGCTTTTGCCGGTTCGAACTGGGAGAGTCGGCGGACGAAGGCGCCTCGCAGGTCGGCGCCTGCGAGGATCCGTGAGCCCGGTGCCGCTGGCTGGGCGCGCGAGCGAGGCAGGTGGGTGCCGAGGCGAACCCGCACATGTCAGAGACCAAAGCCCGCTACCGTCGAGTGCTGCTCAAGCTGAGTGGTGAAGCCTTCAGCGCCCCCGGGGGAGAAAGTCTGGACTCGGCCCAGGTGGCCTTCATCGCCCAGGAGGTCGGCGCGGTGACTTCGCTGGGGGTGGAGTTGGCCATTGTGGTCGGTGGGGGCAACGTGGTCAGGGGGGCCGTGCTTTCCCGTATGGGTGTGGACCGGGCCTCGGCCGATTATATGGGGATGCTGGCCACGGTCATAAACGGTTTGGCCCTGCAGGACGCGTTGGAGCAGCGGGGGCTGGAGACCCGGATGCTGACGGCCATCGAGATGCGGGCCGTGGCCGAGCCCTTCGTTCGCCGACGGGCCCTCAGGCACCTGGAGAAGGGGCGCATCGTCATCCTGGCCGCCGGCACCGGCAACCCCTACTTTACGACGGACACGGCGGCGGCGCTGCGGGCGACCGAACTCGCAGCGGAGGTGCTGCTCAAAGCCACGCGGGTGGACGGCGTCTATTCGAGCGACCCGCTCAAAGACCCACAGGCCACCAAGTACGACCGGCTCAGTTACGTGGAGTTCATCAACCAGGAACTCAAGGTCATCGACGCCACCGCCGTCACCCTCTGTTGGGAGAACCGTCTGCCCATCCTGGTCTTCAAGTTGGCCGTGCCCGGCAACATCGTCCGGGCCGTCTCTGGTGAGGGCATCGGGACCGTGATAGCGGAGCAGAGCCATGCCAGTGGATGACATCAGTCTTGAGGCTGAGGAAAAGATGGAGAAGGCCGTGGAGGCCTTTCGCCACGAACTGCGTACCATTCACACCGGCCGCGCCTCTCCGGCCCTGGTCGAGGGACTGAGGGTCAACTACTACGGGAACCTGACCCCGCTCATCCAACTGGCCACCATCTCCGCGCCACAGCCCCAACTCATACTCATTCGTCCCTTCGACCCCTCCTCGGTCAAGGAGATCGAGAAGGCCGTCCTCACTTCCAGCCTGGGCGTCACCCCGAGCACCGACGGCAAGGTAGTCCGGGTGCCCATCCCCCCGCTGAGTGAGGAGCGCCGGCATCAACTCCAGCAGAGCATCAAGCAGATGGCCGAGGAGGCCAAGGTCGCCATCCGCAACACCCGCCGGGAGGCCAACAAAGCCCTTGATGCGGAGAAGAAAGAGGGTACGATAACCGAAGACGACCTGTACCGGGCCAAGAAGGGGATCTTGGAACTCACTCACGAGTACGAGGCCCGGGTAGAGGAGGCCTTCGAGAAGAAGTCTCAGGAAGTAATGGAAGTGTGACAGGAAGTCGCAGGTCGCAGGTCAAGAAGTCGCCGGTCAAAATGTCGAACACCTACAGCCGTCGGACTTGCGACCTGGGACCTTTTGACCTGCGACTTTTCACCGGGGGCGTAGCTCAGTTGGTAGAGCAACGGCCTTTTAAGCCGTAGGTCGAAGGTTCGAGCCCTTCCGCCCTCACCATTTCGGCCTCAGGCACGGCGTTCGCCATCTGATAATTGTGGCTACCGGCCGACGCCCGTCGGACCCGCGCTCAACGGGATGCTGGGCTGCATGCTCGGCTGTGGTCGGTGGGCTATCCAAAGAGCAGTTGGGTCTCCGACCTCTGCGATTCTCGCGGTTTTCTTCGGGTCCGTGCTGCCGCTCTTGCGGCTCAGCGTAGGCTCATTACGGTGATCCTCTCCCTGGGTGCAACCTACCAGGGGCGGGGGATTGCGGTTGCCGTGTCCTGCCGTTGGTTGTAGTATGGTGCTGGAGCAATGGTGTGGTGTGCCGGTGTGGTCGGCTGCTACTCTCCCAAAGGCTCGGAAGGGGGGGCTTATGCTCGCCAAAGACCTGCGTCTCTCGGCTGTTATTGTGAGCCTTTTCTTTCTCTGCGTTCCCGTGGAAGCACCGCAGGGCCTCGGTCAGCCCGAGTCTCCGATTACGGCGACCGCCCCGGCCGTTGCCGATCTCCGGCAGGTCATCATCCGGGCCAAGGACCGGGTCTTTCCGGCAGTGGTTTTCGTGAAGCCCACGGTGGAGACGTTCGAGCGCGGAGAGAAAAAGGCCCACGAGGTCGCCGGCAGCGGTGTCATTTCCTCCCCCACCGGCGAGGTGTTGACGAACTGGCATGTGGTCGAAAAGGCGCTTCGTATCCGCTGCCTGCTCTTTGACGGACGGTCCATGGAAGCCAGGCTCCTGGGCAAGGACAAGGAGACGGACCTGGCACTCCTGCAACTGGAGCTCCCCGAAGGTTCGGGTGATCTGCCCGCGGCGGAGTTGGGAGACTCGGACCTGGTCTCCGAGGGCGACTTCGTCATGGCCATGGGCGCTCCGTGGGGCATGAGTCGCTCCGTTTCCCTCGGCATTATCATGTGTACGCGCAGATACATTCCCGTGCACTCCGAATACGCTCTCTGGCTCCAGACCGATGCCTCACTCAGCCCGGGCAACTCAGGCGGCCCGCTGGTCAACGTCGACGGGCAGGTCATCGGTATCAACACGGCGGCCTCCCTGTACGGAGGCGATCTGGGGTTCGCCCTTCCCTCCAACCTCATCAAGGAACTCATCCCCCAACTCCGTGGCGGTGGCGAGATCAAGCGGAGCTGGACGGGACTTCGTCTGCAGCCCCTGAACGACTTTGAGCGAGACATGTACTTCGGCGGCGACCGGGGGGTGATCGTCGCCGGCTGCGACCCCGGGTCGCCGGCAGGGGAGGCCGGATTCCAGGTCGGTGACCGCATCTTGAGGCTGAACCAAGAACAACTCACGGCGCTGAGCGCCGAGGACCTGCCCGCTATCCGACGCAAACTTGCCGGCCTGCCCAGGGACCGGGCGGCGACACTGGAGGTCGACCGCGCGGGTGAGTCTCTGGCCTTGAGTCTGACCCCACGTATCAAAGGGGAGGTGGAAGGCGAAGAGTTCGAGTGCAAGGGCTGGCAGATGACGGTCAAGACCATCAACCAGTTCGCCAACCCCGGCCTCCACTTTCACCGTCAGCAGGGGGTCTTCATCTCCGGGGTCAAAGCGCCGGGCAACGCCGAAGCCAGTGGGTTGACGAGCAGAGACATCATCGTCAAAGTCGACGGTCAGGAAATCACGACTCTGGATGAACTGAAGCAGGTCTATGAACGTCTGTGGGAGCACCGGAAGGAGAAGAACAAGGTCGTGGTCGAAGTGATCCGGAGCGGCCTTCGTCGGCTGGTGGTCCTGGACTATTCCTGGGAGTACGAAGAGTAGACCCGTCAGCGGGTGGGAGGGCACAATGCGGGGATCCCTGGTGGGAGCAGTCTGCTTGGTCTGCGTCGTCTTCTTGCCGGTGCACGCAGCCGAGGAAGAGATTGACGTCGGCGCCGTCTTCGACACGGTCGTCGACGCCGTCGGCGACTGTCTGGTCAAGGTCTCCGTCTACCCTCAGTACAGCGAGGGAAGGGGACCGGGGGATGAAGGCACCCACTACTTTTCCCGGCTGAGTACCGCCTACTTCCCGGGGCTTTGGGCCATGCGCATCGACGCTGACGCCCTCAACAGCGCCCTTGCCCAGGAGCGACCGGTGGAGGTATCAGGGTTCCTGGTGTCCTCCGACCGGGTAGTGGTGCAGGATTTTACCGTCCATCCACGTTTCATCAATCGGATTGAGGTCGAGGTCGCCGGCAAGCGCTACCAGGCGCATACCGACGCCTGGTCGCCCCGGGGCCAGGGGCGCATCCTGAGGCTGGAGCGGCCCGTCGAAGGGGTCACTCCCCTGGAGTTCGACGCCGAGGCGCCGGGCCCCTACTGTAACGTAGATTTCGTGCGGCAGGGCCCCCACTGGGTCACCAGCGTGGCCTCTGTCACCCCTTTCTCGCGAAGCCTGGGGATGGACGACACAGGGCGGAAGCGACGGTACGTCACACATTCCCCGCCCTCACTGCTGGTCACCACCCAGGGGACGCCCGTCGCCTTGCCCATGTGCTCCGAG